>JBKGZI010000025.1:0-26257 GCA_046545675.1 Persicimonas sp. | reverse complement strand
AAGCTAAGGAGCACGCCGAGCCCGTACACATCGGCGCTGGGCCGAAGCATCTTGCCGGAGCGCTCGGCGCGGGCCTCGGGGGCGACATAAGGCGCATCGACGTAGTCCATCTTATGCACGTTGGGACGCTCGCTTTTTTCGGTCGCGTTGCCAAAGCCGACCAGCCCGCGTAGCTCGCCATCATCGCCGACGATGAGATGGCGCGGATCGAGATCCCGATAGATATAACCCTTGCGATGCACGGTGATGAGAAACTGCCCTAATTGGCGCAAAATTCCAAGGGCCGGCTCGACCTCCATCCCCTCGGGATGCTGCCCGCGCACCCAGTCGAAGAGTGTCTGACCGGGGATATATTCGCAGACGAGCACCGGCTCTTCGTCGAAGCCGCCCCGGACGCTCGACGCGCGAAAGAGCGTCACCGGCTCGGGCAACAAAGGGCTGTCGACTTGCTCTAAAAAACGCCTCTGAGCCTCGAGAGTCTCGCGTCGCCCTGCCCTGTAGTCCTCGTCGTCGAGCCGGTCGGTGTCGTAGAGAGTCGCACGCGCGCAGGCCATCTGGTCATCGCGTTCCGTGTCGTCGACCAGGACGATCTGATAGCTGCGCCCGGAGGCGAGCATCCGACGGACGCGAAAGCGCTCTTGGCCGGTTTCAGCGTCGATGAGGTAGTTGTCGTCTGCCATATGGGCTTACTTCATGTGGGTAATGGCTCGGTACATCCGGCAACGTAGTTCACGTGTTTTCAATTGAAAAGCGAGCAAAACGCGTGACTCCCATGAGAACGCACACCGGTGCGTTCGCATTTCTGGCGCCTTCGCCCGTGCTTGTCGGGGTTGGATGCCGACGCTGAATGCGGAGCCACGCCAGGACAGCCTGGCTCCGCATTCCGTCTCGAAATCAGTCTCAGGAAGAAGGCACCAGCCCGGCCTTTTGGGCCTCGGCGCGCCACTGCTTGTAGACCTTGTCGAGGCGCTGCTCGAGGGGGCTGCGCAATTTCTGCTTGCCACGAAGTTGGTCTTGCAACGCGCTGACCATGTCACGGTCCTTGGCGTCGCGGTAGATCTCGAGCTTCTGCTCGATCTCGGAAATCTCGCCGTCGAGCGTCTGGATCTTCGCCTCGAGGTCGTCTCGCTCGCTTTCAATCTTCTGAATATCTGGGCGGGCGCGGAAGGCGCGCACGCCCTCGAGCACCTCGCTGTGTTTCTCGTCGACCGCGGCCAACTTCTCTTTGGCGGCGACCACCTGCTCGTGGTCCTCGCCAAGAGCCTCACCGGCCTGCGACAGCGCGCCGGCGACGCTGGCGCGCTCACGATAGATTCGGAAGGTTCCCTCGGCGGCTTCGTACTCGGCGAGCTCACGCTCGAAGCGCACCAGGTGCTTGGAGCCCTTATAGAACGCCACCTTCTCGCCGCAGCGTTGCTTATACTTGCCGGTCAGGTCTTTCTCGAGGCCGAGCTCCTCGGCGCGATTGCACATCACTTCACACGACCGGAAGTTGCCCTGAATCTCAGTCTTGGTTTCGCTACCCTGATCACCCTCGAGGTCACCGATACCACTGCACGTTCATCTTTCTCAACAGCCCCGACGCCGCACAGGTGGCTCGGTCAGGTGTCTTCCCGGGTGACTGGGAATCCGGGCACTGACGTGATTTCCTCTCTGTCAGTGTAGCCACCGTTGCGCGCCCCAGGTCACAACCTCTTGTCTCGACCCATGTTGCCTCCATGACCAGATCTTATTTGTTCTTAATCGGGACTCTCACTGCGGTGCTCAGCGCCGATACTGCGACTGCCCAGGAGTGTGTAGGTTGGGACAATGCGAGTCGCACCGGCCAGCTCGACCACGACGCCGTCGACGAGTCCTCCGGCCTGGCGGCCAGCCGGCGCCACGACGGGCTGCTGTGGACGCATAACGATTCGGGGGACTCGCCACGGCTGTTTTTGATGGAGACCGACGGCACGCACGTCGCCCAGATAAGCCTCGAGGGCGCTGCGAAGGCCCGGGATTGGGAAGATATGGCCATCGGGCCCTGTGAGCCGGACTCCAACGCCGAAGAAGCCTCGAAGGAGTCCTGCGTCTACGTCGGCGATTTTGGAGACAATCGAAAAAACCGCGAGCATGTCGTCATCTATCGATTTCCGGAGCCCGCCCTGCCCGAGGCCCGTCCGGCCAAAGTCGAGATCCAACAAACCGACGCCATCTGGTTCACCTATCCCGGCGGCGCCCGTAACGCCGAGGCGCTCATGGTCCACCCGAAGACCGCCGAGCTCTACGTGGTCGAGAAGAGTTCGGCTGCAGCGAGTAAAGTCTATGAAGTCCCCAACCAACCGGCCGCCGCCGACAAAGCTCACCAAGCCAGCCAGGTCGGCGAGCTCGAATTCGAGTCGATGGGCGGCTTTGGCAAGATGATCACCGCCGGCGACATCGCCCCCGACGGCAGTGAATTCACCGTACGTACCTATCTCGGCATCTACACCTACTGCGTCGGAGACGACGAAGACTTCGAGGCGGCCCTCTCGACGAAGCCCACCGCCGGCCGCCCCCCATTTATGATCCAGAGCGAAGCGATGGCCTACGGTGCGGACGGTCGCTCCGTATGGATGACCAGCGAAGGACAACCGTCCCCGCTATACCGGCTGGAGCGTGCCGACAAAGACACCGAGCCCGACAGTGATTAAAACTGCACCTCCACCGGCCGATCGCGCGAGTCCTCAGTGCCGTCGCCGAGCTTATAGGATTGATTATTGCCCCAGCAGACTACCTCGCCGGACTCTTTGACCGCACAAGCGTGGCTTGCCCCGACATCGACGTCGACCACACCGCTGGTGAGCCCGAACACCGTATTGGGCGTCTCGCTGCCGTACCCGTCGTCATTCGATCCCCAGCACTTTACCCCGCCCGCGCCGGTGCGCGCGCAGCTCAAATTATAGCCGACCGAGAGCTCGACGACGTCATCGAGGTTTTCGGCGGACACGGGCGTCGCCGTCTGGCCGCCGCCGGCGTCTCCAAGTTGGTTGTGCTCGTCGTCTCCCCAACAACGGACCGTCCCATTCCCCAGAAGCACACAGGTATGGTAGCGGCCGGCCTCCACCACGGTCGCATCGGAAATCCCAATAACCCAAGGATTGCCCTCGCCTAGCTTGTCGTCGGTACTACTCCCCCAGCACTGCACCTCACCGGCGACGACCGCGCAGCTATGCTCGAAGCCGGCGCTGACCGAGCTGACCCCGTTGATGCCCTCAGGCGGATTGCTGGCGCCGCCACCATAATCTCCCCAGCAGCTAAGCTCGCCGGAGGCTCCAGCACAGATATAGTCGTAGCCCAATCCAATCTCTTGGACATTGGCCAAGCCAGTGTCGGTCGGCTCGAATTTGTAGTCGTCCTCGCCGGGCACGATCTGCTCGCTGGTATTCGAGCCCCAGCACCACAGGCGGGCGTCGTTCTTGATCGCACAGGTATATAGATGGCCGGCAGCGATAGCTCGCACGTCGCTCAGGCCGGTCACTTCTGTGGGCGTCGGATACGGCGAACGATCGTCACCGGTGCCGCATTGCCCTTCGCTGCAGCGACCCCAGCACCGGACAGTACCATCGTCGAGCAGCGCGCAGGTGTGCAGCCCGCCGACCGCGACCTGCTCGACCTTCGGGCCGGCGGGCCCGGAGTCTTCCTCACCACCCGTATCGTCAGCGCCTCCGCCATCTTCCTCGCCACCCGAATCCCCCGGTCCTGCTGCATCGCCCGAGTCTGCAGGGCCTGCGCCGTCTTGTGCGCCGCCGGCGTCGTCGGTCGCGTCCGGCTCCGAGCCCGAGTCACCCTCGTCGCTATGCGGCGTGCAGCGCTGCTGGTAGCAGACTTCGCCGCCGAAACAGTCCGAGTCCTGCTCACATGCTCCCGGATCATCATCGCACCCGGCGAAGACGAATAGGCAGGCGATGGCGCAAAAAAATACGGCTCGTCGTTTCATATGCCGTGATTCAGTGAGGTTTGTGTCGTCGACTATGTCTCCAGCATACCTTTATTGAACGCGAATAACGACTCGGTTGCAACGGGAGCCCGGCGCAAATCAGCGACCTTCGGTGTCTGGAGCATGTAGTGTGACCGAATCCAAGACCTCTTCGAGTTCGTCGAGACTGACCGGCTTGACGAGAAGAGAGTCGAAACCGGCGCGCTCGGCCTGCTCACGATCCTCGTTGCGGCCGTAACCGGTCAGGGCGATGATCGCGACCTCCGGTCGACGCTGGCGGATGCGACGGGTGACCTCGAAGCCGTCGATGTCGGGCAGGCCGATATCGAGCAAAATGACGTCGTGGTCGCCTTCATCGGCGGCCTCCAGCCCCGCCTCGCCGGTCGCCGCCTCCTCGACGGTGTGGCCGCGAAGACGAAGCATCTGACAAAATGGGATGCGCAGATCGTCGACGTCTTCGATGACCAGAATTCGCAGGCCAGGCCTGCCGTCGGTGACTCCATCGGTCGGCTCGTCGGCAGCGGCGTCCGACGACGAAATGGGTTGCATACCTTGTCGCGGCGTATCGGCTGCGGGCAGGCGGATGAAAAATTGGCTGCCCATGCCTTCGCCTTCGCTCTCGGCGATAAGCTCACCATCGTGCTTTCGTACGATGCTATGAGCGAGGCTCAGGCCCAGGCCCAGGCCTCCCTCACGACGGCTAAAGTCACCGTGAGCCTGCGCGAAGAGTTCGAAGATATTATCGATCATCTCGGCGGGAATCCCCATCCCCGTGTCGCGCACCGAGATGACGATCGTGCCCTCCTGGGACTCCGCCTGCACCGCGACACCTTCGCCTGGGGGAGTATAACGAATCGCGTTACTGAGCAGGTTACCCAGGGCCTGCTCGAGACGTACCGCGTCACCCTGAACCCACAGCGGCGCATCGGACAGGTCGACGGTCCAGCCCAGCCCCTGCTCCCGGGCGAGGTTCCGGAAGGCATCGGTCGTCTCACGGACGAGTTCGACGACATCGACACGCTCCTTGGCAAACGAAATGACGCCGCGGCTGATTCGGCTGACCTCGAGCAGGTCGTCGACGATGCGCTCCAGGTTGCCGCTCTGGCGGCGAATGATCTCCAACGCGTCGTCGTTGCCACGGTCATTGCTCAACTGCTCGAGCGCCAAGATGATCGCGGCGAGCGGATTTCGCAATTCGTGGCCGAGCATCGCCAGAAAGCTGTCACGATTGGTGATCGATCGGCGGATATCGTATTGGCGGCGCCGATCGCGCAATGAGGCAATCGTCATCGAAAGGAGTGACTCCAGGTGGACGGGGCGCTCGATGAGCGTGACGTTGGCGATCTGGCTCAGGCGCCTCACCGCGTCACTGGGCTCGCCGTTGCGCGTGATGACGAGCAACGGCAGGTCCGACCAGGCTGGCTGCGAACCCAGATAACCCTCCAGCCGGTCGAACTCCCCGTGTTCGAGCTTCTCTTCGGCGATGATCAATACGCCGGCGCCGCGCTCGACCTCGGCCAAGACATCTGCCAGGTCGTCGAGGGGGCAAAAGTCCAGGTCGACGGCCTCGAAGACCTCGCCGACCGCTTTGGCATCGTGAGGATTTTGAGCCGTGAATAGAATGCGCAGGGACTCGCTCGCCTCCTCAGTCATCATTTGTTGGGTTTTGGGGCGCATCTGCCGCTGACTCCGAAGTGATCTTGTCTCGGCGCTCGTGCCAGAGAGCGTCGCTGCTCGCGCTATTGCAAAGCTCGAGGGGCTCACCGATTCGAATTCCACCGCGTCCGAGATCGAGTTCTCGAACGTAGGTTTCGTGATCGCCGACTCGATGCTTGACCGCAGTGATCGATTTGAGCACCTCGCCGCGGCGTTTGAAGTAGCGTAGCAGCAAAATCGTATCCGCCAGGTAACTCAGATTCGCGACCTCGGTGTCCGCATTTCGAAGGACGCCGGCCAGCGCCAGCACCAGCATGGTGACAACATCTTGGCCGCCCAGATAAGCCAGCAGGTCATGCAGATGCGGAATGAGCGCCTGCTCGCCGGGCATCGCGTGGAGAAAACCGTTGACACTGTCGAGGGCGACGAACCGCGCCCCTTGCTCCTGGACCTGCACGCGCACCAGGTGGGCGAACTCTCCGGGTGACATCTCGGCGGCGTCGATCGACTGAATATGAATGAGGCCGCTTTTCAAAAACTCCAAGATCGGCACTTCCATGCTGACGGCGCGCTGTTTGATCGTCTCGATATCCTCCTCGAAGCTAAAAATCACCGTCTTCTCTCCGCGCTGGGCGGCGGCGAGGGCGTACTGCATCACGACCGTCGACTTCCCTGTGCCGCTGGAGCCCATGAACAGACTCGAGGTCCCGCGAACCAGCCCGCCGCCCAGAAGATCGTCCAACGCCACCACCCCGCTGAGGACTCGCGCGCCGTTGGCCTGGCGTCGACGCTTCTCTTTGGGCCGGATCCGAGGGAAGACTTCGATACCGCCGGTGACGATCTGGAAGTCGTGCAAGCCCGACTCGTAGTCTCGGCCCCGCAGCTTGTCTACCTGGATGCGACGGCGCACCGGCCCATAGATCGGGGTGTCCATATCGAGCAAAATCACCCCGTGAACCAGGCTCTCCGCCTCGGTCTTGACCTGCCCACGCCTCTCTCCGACAAAGATGCTCGTCACACCGGCGTGCTCCAGCGAGACCTTGAGCTGAAACAGCGCTCGGCGATAGTGAAGGCGTGACTCCGAGATGTTGCGAAGCTCGGTCAGCGAGTCGATCACCAGACGGGTCGGCTCGACGCGCTCGACGACATCCAAAATCTTGTCGAGCACCTCGGGGAATTCGACATCGGAGGCGTGCAAGATGCTCGAGCCCGACACCGCCCGCCGAGAGATATCAGCGGCGAGTTCACATACGAAGATATCGTCGATCGGCCAGCCGTGCGATCGAGCGACGGCCCGCAGCTCGCTGATGCTCTCCGAGAAGCTGACGTAGACCGTCGATTCGCCATTGCGCGCCGCTTCGGCCAAGAACTGCAAGGCCAGCGACGTCTTGCCGGTGCCGGGGTTGCCCTTGACCAGATATAAAAAGTGCTCGGGAAGCCCACCGTGCAGGATCCCGTCGAGACCAGGTATTCCTGTCGACAGCGACTGTTGTGCGCCTAATGGCATGGGTCGTCACCTCTCGAGGAGACTCTTGACGTGACACCAACCTCAACACCGCGCGACTCAAGTAAATCTGATCGCCAGCCCATCAACCCGGCAGCGACCACTAAGATGCCCCGACGACTCGAGCTCTTCTGCGCCTATCGGCTCAGCTTGTATTCAGCAGCTCAACTTCCCGTCGACACCAGATCGCTGGCTTCCTCCTCGAGATCGGCCAGCTTGGCCGTCTCGTGAGGAGTCACCCGCCAGAAGTGAGCGCTGGCCTGCTCCCATTGCTCTAGGACGTCGAGCGCCGCCGGGCTGTCGGTGGTCTCGGCGTGACGCTCGATGAGCAAGCGAAGCTCTTCGGCGTCCTGGATGTCGACGCGAGCGATGTCGACGAATTCGGAATTGTATTTACCGATGAATTCGGCCTTTGGATCGAAGACATACGCCAGCCCGCCGGTCATGCCGGCGCCGAAGTTCTTGCCGGTCTGGCCGAGCACGACCACGGTGCCCTGGGTCATATATTCGCAGCAGTGGTCGCCCACGCCCTCGACGACCGCGTCGCAGCCGCTGTTTCGCACCGCAAAACGCTCACCGGCCGTGCCGCGCAGCAACGCCCGCCCGCCGGTGGCTCCGTAGAGCACGGTATTGCCGAGGATGACATCAGCGGATCGGCCTGGCGCGGCGTCGGCCGGCCGGACGATGAGCTCACCGCCGCCGATGCCCTTGCCGACATAGTCGTTGGCCTCTCCGATGAGCCGCAGGCGCATCCCGTCGATGCAAAACGCCCCGAAGCTCTGGCCTGCGCTTCCCTCGAAGGTCAGGTCGATGGTGCCTTCGGGCAGACCTTCGTTGCCGTGATAACGCGCGATCTGGCCGGCCAACCTCGCACCGACGGTGCGGTCGACGTTTTGGATGGCGTAGGTCTTCTCGACCTTCTCGCCGTTTTTGACCGCCTCGTCGAGTTCCTCGACCAGTTGGTCGTTGAGCGAGTGGGCGGGACGGGCGTTTCGCTCCCAGAGCCGGCGCCGGGGCGCATCGGGCGCCGGATCGGCCCTCAGCCGCGACAGGTCGACCAGGTTCGCCTTGGGATGGTCGTCGATGGTGCGCTGGACGAAGAGGTCGGCGCGGCCGACCAGCTCGTCGATGCTTCGAAATCCGAGCGCAGCGAGCACCTGTCGGACATCCTCGGCCACGCCGTTGAAGTAGTCGATGACCTGCTCGGGGCTTCCCTTGAACCGGTCGCGCAACTCCTCGCGCTGGGTGGCGATGCCCACCGGACAGGTGTCCAGGTGGCATTGGCGCACATATTTGCAGCCGATCGCGATCAGCGCCGCGGTGCCGAAGTTGAACTCCTCGGCGCCGAGCATCGCCGCCTTGACGATATCCTGGCCGGTCTTCAAGCCGCCGTCGGTGCGCAGCTTGACCCGGTCGCGAAGCCCGTTGATGCGAAGCACCTGTTGGGCCTCGGCCAGGCCGAGCTCCCAGGGGCCGCCGGCATTTTTAATCGACGACAGCGGCGAGGCGCCGGTGCCGCCGTCGTGTCCCGAGATCTGGATGACGTCGGCGAACGCCTTGGCCACGCCGGCCGCAATGGTGCCCACGCCCGCCTCGGCGACCAGCTTGACGACCACCTCGGCGTCCGGGTTGATCTGCTTGAGGTCGTAGATGAGCTGGGCCAGATCCTCGATGCTGTAGATATCGTGGTGCGGCGGCGGTGAGATCAGCGTCACACCGGGCGTCGAGTGGCGAAGCGAGGCGATATAGTTGGTGACCTTATGGCCCGGAAGCTGGCCGCCCTCGCCGGGCTTGGAGCCCTGGGCCATCTTGATCTCGAGCTCGCGCGCGTGGACCAGATACTCCGGGGTGACCCCGAAGCGGCCCGACGCGACCTGCTTGATATACGCGTCGGCCGAGTCGCCGTCGTCGCGCGGCTCGTAGCGCTTGGGATCTTCGCCGCCCTCGCCGGTGTTGCTCTTTCCGCCGATGCGGTTCATCGCGATGGCGATCGCCTCGTGGACCTCCGGTGACAGAGAGCCCAGCGACATCGCCGCGGTGGTAAACCGGGCGCGAATCGCCTCGATGGGCTCGACTTCGTCCAGAGGCACGGGCTTTCGATCGCTGGCAAATTCGAGCAGGTCGCGCACCGCGATCGGCGGCCGGCTGTCGGCCTGCTCGGCGAATTTCTTATAGTTGTCCCAGGTCGCCTCGCGCTGGAAGCCGGCCATGGCCCGAAGCATCTTCGGAGACCAGCCGTGCTCCTCGCCGCTTCGTCGGAACCGGAAGTAGCCCAGGTCCTTGAGGCTGGCCTCTCCCTCGTCGGGGAAGGCCTCGCCGTGTCGAACCAGCGCTTCTTTGGCGATCTCCTCGAAGCCGATGCCCCCGATCTGAGACGACGTATTCGTAAAGCAATACTCGATGACCTGCTTATTGAGGCCGATCGCCTCGAAGATCTGGGCGCCGCGGTAGCTTCCCAGCACCGAGATGCCCATCTTGGACATGATCTTGAGCAGTCCCTTGTGGATGGCCTCTCGGTAGTTTTCGAGCATGCCGCCGAGGGTCTCCTCGTCGTCTTCTTCGTCGGCGATCTGATGGACGATCGTCTCGAAGGCGACATAGGGATGCACGGCGCTGGCGCCGTAGCCGATGAGCGTGGCGAAGTGATGGACCTCGCGGGGCTCACCGGACTCGGCGATGATGCTCGTATGCAGGCGTTTCCTGCGGCGAAAGAGATGGTTGTTGACCGCGCCGACGGCCAGGAGCATCGGGATCGGCACGCGCTGGGCGCTGACGCCGCGATCGCTGAGGATCAGCAGCTCTGCGCCGTCGTCGACGGCCGCCTCGGCCTTGCAGCACACCTCATTGAGCGCCGGGAACAGCCCCTCCGAGCCGGCCGACACGTCGAAGAGCGTCTCGATGACCGCAGCCTTCGACTTGCTTTGAATCGCATCGAGGTCAGCCTGGGTGACCACCGGCCCGCCCAGCACGATCTGATCGGCGTGCTCGGGTCCCTCGGCGAGCCAATTTTTGCGCCCCCCGAGGTTGACCTCGAGCGACATCACCAGCTTCTCGCGGATCGGGTCGATCGGCGGGTTGGTGACCTGGGCAAAGCGCTGCTTGAAATAGGTGCTCAGAAGCCGGGGAAGCCTCGACAACACCGCCAGAGGCGTGTCGTCGCCCATCGAATGGGTCGGGTCCTTGCCCTCTCTGGCCATCGGCTCGAAGAGATACTTGGCCTCCTCGGCGCTATAGCCAAAGCAAAGTTGGTTGTCGACCAGGTCATTGGGCTTGGAACGACCGATGATCCGCGCGGCGTCGAAGGGCGCGTAGTCGACGCGTTCGAGGTGCTTGTCGACCCAATCGCCATAGGGCGCCCCGGAGGCGAGTTCGCGCTCGATCTCGTCGTTGCGCAAGAGCTCGCCGCGCTGCAGGTCCACGGCGATGGTGTCGCCGGGGCCGAGTCGGCCCTGCTCGACCACATCGGCGCCGTCAATGTCGAGCACGCCGACCTCCGAGCTCAAAATGAAGCGACCGTCGGCGGTGATCTTATAACGCGCCGGGCGCAGCCCGTTTCGGTCGAGCTTGGCGCCCACCAGATCGCCGTCGGAGAAGACCAGCGCCGCCGGCCCGTCCCAGGGCTCGTTGATACACGCGTGATATTGATAAAAAGCCTTCAACGCCGGATCCACGTCGGGCATCGCCTCCCAGGCGGCCGGCACGAGCATCTCGATGGCGTGCAGGATCGAGCGTCCGGACAACGTCAGCAGCTCGAGCACGCTGTCCAACTGTGCCGAATCACTGGTCCCCGGCCGCACGATCGGCGCCAGATACTCGCTATCCTCGCCCCACACCGGACTGGACAGATCGTTCTCGCGAAGCCTGGTGCCGTTGGCGTTGCCGAGGATCGTGTTGATCTCGCCGTTATGGCCGAGCATGTCGAAGGGTTGGGCGAGCGCCCAGGACGGAAAGGTATTCGTGCTATAGCGTTGGTGGAAGACGCAGTAGGCGGACTCGAACTCCTCGCGGCGCAGATCCGGGTAGAAATCGGCGAGCGCGTCGGCCAGCATCAACCCCTTGTAAACCAGCCTGCGGCAGGAAAACGAGGCGAAATATGCCTCGTCGATCTCCGCGACCGTCGTTCTACGCTCGGCCTCCTTGCGGATCGTGTAGAGGCTGCGATCGAAGATCAGCGGGTCGTTTCGCTGGCCGCCGGCGACGATGATCTGTGCGATATCCGGCAGCGTCGAGCGCGCTTTATCTCCGAGGATATCCTCCTCCATGGGCACCGAGCGCCACACGAACGAGAACCCGCGGCGTCGGAGCACGTGTTCGATGATGCGTCTGGCTTGAGCCGTGCCCTCTTGTGGCAAGAAAACCGTGCCCACTCCGATCAGCTCCCCATCGTCGAGCGGCGCGCCCCCCAGCCTCAGGTACTCGTCGACGAAGAAGTCCACAGGCAGTTGGAATTGCACGCCGGCGCCGTCGCCGGTCTTCTCGTCGGCATCGATAGCGCCGCGGTGCTTGAGTCGAGCCAGCGCCCGAAGCGCAGCAGAAATCGTGGCGTGGTCTTTGCCCCCGTCGAGATTGGCCACAAAACCAACACCGCAAGCGTCGTGCTCGAAGCTCGGATCGTAGAGTGACTGCATGTGGCTCGACTTTGTCATATTCAACTCCGTATGCTGCAAAACGACTCCGCTTCGGCGGTGGTCCAAACCGGTCGGCTTCGGCGATGGTTCACTATTTATTTATCTGGCTATCTGGACGGATATCTTCCAACGAACACTCGGGGATGACATGATCGGACAGGAACTGCTATTTTGACGCGCCGCGTCATGATAGCGGTTCTGCCCCTTACCAACAAGGAGTTGGTGGGCACGCCACCCAAACGTGTATCTCAACTTGACGAGGACTCTCGCCTGTCCCGGTTTGATGTCCCAATCACGGACACGAGACAAAACTCAATCTTGGTGACGCAACGATTGATGGCCAACGCTGATTCCACCGCGCGACCAAAAAACCTCGCCTCTCTCAGCGGTGGGCCTCCAAATGAGCGCAGAATCGACGAGCAAAATCCTTGCCGAATGAGGTCGCCTGTGCCGGCGAGAAGGAAGGAATATGCACAAAGAGGGCTTCGGCGGCCGCGCAGGCTTGGCGCGCCCGGTCGACGCCAGCCAGCACGTGATAATACAGGGTATTGCACACATATTCGCCCACGTCGCGGCTGACACGCACGTCGACCTCGACGTCCACGAAGCGCCTGGCGAGTTCGTCGACGCCCACCAGCGTCTGGCGAGCCAGCGGGCCCTCCGGGTCCAGCGAGCGGCCCGGACACATATCGATCCTCGGGCCGAACGTGTCTATCTTGGGCTCGAGGCCCGATGCGTCGGGCGTCGAGCCGCGACGGTTATGGGCATAACGCTCGAGCGATACGTAGCGTCGCTCGGCCGCCAGGCCGAAATGAAGCCCGAATATCTGGCCGCCGCCCCAGTCCAGCGACTTGGCGAATTGCTCCGCTCGTCGGTGGGTGACTGGAATCTCGACGGCGCGCACCGAAAAATGCGCCTCGAGCTCGGCTGCGCATGCGCCCGCGACACCCCAGGAGGGGTTGTATGAGTGGTTCAGAAACGGTCCGAAACCGGTGACCACTATCTGCAGCCGGTCGCGGTCGAATTGGGAGAGTGGACTGGAGTGTTCTCGCATCGTCGGACGTTGTCGCAAGAGGAGTCTCGGCGGCGTTCGTCACCACCATACACCAAACGCGGTCCAGACAGCACCCATTGCAGCTATCCGACAGAGATTATATGGACGATGAAGCCCAATTCGGTTGCTCGCTACAGGTCTGACGATGGCTCGACGAACAGATAATATCCTCGCGTTCACCTGGTACCTCGAGGCGGATTACGAAAAGCTGCTCGAGGTGACCGACGACGACGACGGCCTCCGACAGAACTACCACCAGTGGCTGGTGGAGGCGCGGCGGGCGTTGGTCAACTATAAGAGGCGAGGCTTCGATCCCAGGCGCGTGTACATCGACGTCGACGAGTACGTCGAATGGTGCCAGAGCCGCGACCGGCCCGTCGACGCGAAGTCACGCGAGATGTTCAAGGAGATCCAAAGGCAGGCATTCTACCGCGAGATCGATCGCAACGACTAGCAGCGGCCCCCAAGCCCCCAGCCCGCGTCAGACATCCATCTTCTGGTCGCCGGTCAGGCCCAGCAATTCGCGGCCTTCCTGATGCCATTTTTGGCCCTTTTCGACCCACTTTTCGATCGGCTCGATCTCGTCTTCGGAGACGCCCATCGCCTCGGCCACCTCGCGCACGGCGGCCTTCTCTTCGGCGAAATATTCGCCGTCGACCATCCCCAGATCGATGAGCTCGACCAGCGCGACGAGCTTGGCCGAGTCGCGCTCGAAGCGGGCGGCGATTTTAGTGATCGAGTCCTCGTCGAGGCCCTGGAAGACCCCCTCGGCGGATACGTTGAGGTCGTGGGCCAGATCGCGCACGAATTTGCGCTCTTCGTCCTGGATTTCCTGGTCACTGGTGGCCAGATAGCCGACCAACCTCAACAGGGCTTCCTTCTCTTCGTAATTCAAATAAAATTCGAACATGGATCAAACCTCCGTAATAAAATGGGCCGGCCGAGTTTCGACGAGATGATCTCGTCAAAGGTGCGCACACGCCACCGAGCTTCAACTTCCGGCCGTCTCTGTTCCGGCCCAACAGTTGACGTGAGCCCAGCGGTGAGTTTCTTGTTGCGCCACAAGCGGCGCAATCCGAAGCATCTTTAGCACTCCTGCAGGAATCTGCCCATGATACCGATCAAAGGAAGCGCACCGAGCCCCAAGGTCCCCGGCGTGACGATAGCGCTGATCGCGGTCAACTCGCTGGTCTTCATCTACATGGTCTCGCTGGGGCTCGAGGGGATGGAGCCGTTCGTGCGCGAATGGGGCTTCGTACCCGCCGAGTTCTGGCGCACCCTGACCGAGGAGCCCGATGCGCTGTCATTGTGGCTGGTGCCGCTTCTGACCTCGATCTTTATGCATGGCGGCTGGGGCCACCTGATCGGCAATATGCTGTTTTTGTGGGTCTTCGGCGACGGCATCGAAAACCGCATCGGCCACGGCCGATTCTTGCTCTTTTACCTGCTCGCCGGCCTGGCCGCCTCGGTGGTCCACGCCAGCTTTGCCCCGGGCAGCGCCGTACCCACTGTGGGCGCCTCGGGCGCCATCGCCGGGGTGCTCGGCGCCTACCTGGTGACCTATCCGCGGGCGCGCATCGTGCTGATCATCCCGATCTTTTTCTGGCCGTTCTTCTTCGAGTTGCCCGCAATCTTCTTCCTGGCCATCTGGTTTGTCGAGCAGCTCTTCTTCGGGGCGCTGATGACCGCCGGCGACTTCGGCGGCGGCGTCGGCGGGGTCGCCTGGTGGGCTCACGTGGGCGGCTTCGTGGCCGGCACGATTTTGGTCAAGCTGATGTGCATCGGCAAAGAGGAGCCCGAGGAGCACGAGACGCGCTTCTTCGAAGAGCTGCGCTATTAAGTAACGTCTCCGAAGTCATGTACGGTTCGTGTCGTTTTGCGCCCATGCGGGCTCGAGGCTTGGGACTTGGGGCTCGAGGTTGCCTGTCCCCAAGGCCCAAGCCCCAAGCCCGAACCAGCAGTGCCGAACGATTGATCGCAAGATCTTGGTGGTTGGACTTAAATCTCCAACCTCACGGCCGCTCTTGCTGCTCGCGCTGGATCTCGGCGTCGACCACTGCCGACAGCTTGGCGAATTGATCGGACAGGCTGCGCGCGATGTCGTCGTAGGTGACGATGCCCACTAAATCGTCGTCGCGGTCGACCACCGGAATGCGCCGCACGCCGTTGCTGCGCATATTGTTGAGCACCTCGACCATCTCGTCGTCCTCGCGGGCCAGAATGACCACTTCGGTCATCGCATCGCCGACGGTAGTCGTGGCGAAGTCGTCTTCGCCCTCGGCGACCATGGAGGTCACGAAGTCACGGTCGGTCAAAATCCCCACCGGAATCTGCACGCCGTCCTTCGCTCGCGTGACCACCAGGTCTCCCACGTGACGATTGCGCATCGTCCAGGCCGCCTTAAAGAGCGACTGATCTTCGGTGACGGTGACTACATCTTTGCTGCACAAGTCGATGATCTTCATGGTCTTGCCTTTTTGGAGGAGCAGGTAGCGGTTGGGTTCTTACCGCCACCAACTTAAACACCGCTGAGCATCTTCAACCCCAAAGCCATCGACGGCCACCATCTTGCTCAATCACGCCCCGCCCGGTATAGATCATGGGTGAGCAGACAGATGCGTATTCACGTGTCAGCGGTACTAGCAGTATCTCTGTAGCAACGGGTTGTGATGTCCGACAAGAGCCAGCCAGACCAGTGCGTGCTGATCGTCGATGACGAACACCGCGTTCGGCGCAGCCTCGATCGCATCCTTCGCTCCGCCGGCTATCGGTGCGCGCAGGCCGGCGATGTCGATGAAGCCATCGAGGTCCTCGAGCGCGAGTCCGTCTCGCTGGTGCTCACCGATATCCGCATGCCCGGCCGAAGCGGCCTGGAATTGGTCAACCACGTCAAGTCGCTCGAGCCGCAAACCGTTTGCATCACGGTGACCGCCCTGGACAATACCGAGATCGCCGTCGACGCGCTGTCCCGGGGCGCCTACGCCTACGTCATCAAACCCTTCGACATGAATGAAATCCTCATTCAGGTCGAGTCCGCGCTGCGACGACGCGAGCTGGAGTTGGCTCAAAAGAAGCTACAGCACGAGCTCGAGCGTCAGGTACGAAAGCAGACCGAGATGCTGCGCAGCTCGCGCGAGGAGATCGCGCTTCGGCTCATCGCCGCCTCCCAATACCGCGACACCGAAACAGGCGCGCATATCCGACGCATCGGGCTGTATACAGCGAAGATGGCCGAGCTGATGGGCCGGGATCAGTCCTATATCGACACCATGCGCGTGGCCGCTCCCATGCATGATATCGGCAAGATCGGCATCCCCGATTCGATCCTGCTCAAGCCCGGGGCGCTGACGGCCGAAGAATTCGAGGAGATGAAAAAGCACACCACCATCGGCGCCTCCATCCTGCGCGGCTCCTCGACGCCGCTGTTGGAGCTGGCCGAGGTCATCGCCCTCGAGCACCACGAATGGTGGGACGGCAGCGGCTACCCAAACGGCCTCTCCGGTGAGGACATCAGCCTCGAGGCGCGCATGGTAGCGGTGGCCGATGTCTTCGACGCGCTGACCCACGACCGCGTCTACAAAGAAGCCTGGCCGGTCGAAAAGGCGCTCTCGCTCATCGAGGACGAGCGCGGCACCCACTTCGATCCGGAGATCGCCACGCTCTTTTTGCAGAATGCCGACATCATGGAGAGCATCCGAAAGGGCCACCCCGAGCCCAGCGATGCCTGGGATGGCGGCTGGCAGCGACCCAGCAGCCAGCCGGCGCTGAAGTGGTATACGCACTCCGTGGGAAAGACCCACCAAACCCCAGACGCCCCGACGGCCGCCGAGGCGTCTGACTAATTTCTTTTCGGTGCCAGGGCATCCTGCCCTGCCCCCAGACCTGGACGGTCTGGCACCGAGTCTCAAGTCCGTCCAGTCACGGGGATCAACGCGCCGTTGATCGGCTCGCCGAACTCCTGGGTCAGCGAGAAGATGATCTCGGCGAGTTGCTCGCGCTTGACCCACCTGTCGTGGTCCGCCTCGGGCATCTCTTCGCGATTGTTGGGCGTGTCGATGATCGACGGCAAGATGGCGTTGATAGTCACGTCGATCTCGGTGACCTCGTCGGCCACCGACTTGGTCAGCGCGTTGAGCGCGGCCTTGGTCGCCGCGTAGGGGCCCTCGCCTTTTCCGGGGTTGAGCGTCGACTTCGAGCTCATCAAGACGATGCGGCCGAACTCGCGCTCTTTCATGCCCGGCAGGACCTCGCGGACCATCAGCAGCGCTGAGCGAAGGTTGGCTCCGATCAGAAAGTCGATCTCCTCGTCGGAGGCGTCGCCCATCAATGTCCAGCGAAAGCCTCCGGCACAATTGACGACCACGTCGATGGGCCCGAGCGCCTCGTTGATGCGCGCCACGCCGCTGCGCACCGCGTCAGCGTCGGTCAAATCGATTTCGGTCCAGTGCAACCGCTCGCGCTCGGCATCGGCGACGAGCTCGCTCCCCTGCTCCAATCCGATATCGACGCCGACCACCGTGCAGCCTTCGGCCAGAAAACGCTCGCTCACAGTCGAGCCCAACGCGCCGGCGGCGCCGGTGACAACCACAGTCTGAACCGATGACTTTTCGTCTTTCATTTAGGACTCCTCCGATAGAGTTATGTTGGGATAATTGGAGATGCGCGGGCATCTTACACAACCAGAGGAGCTTGACCAGCCAACTCAGGGACGCAAGACCTTCTCGGGCACCGACACGTCGTTCCCGTCGGTGCCGTCGCCGATCTGGCCGTATTCGTTGTCCCCCCAGCAATAATTATCCGGCGAGCCGGCCGCCAGTCCGCAGGAATGTTGGTAGGCAAAATTCACCATATCCCACGAATAGCTCCCCGACAGTCGTACCGGGTCGGGCTCGCTGGCATTGAACGATCCGTTGCCCAGGTTGCCCTGGCCGTTGAAGCCCCAGCAATACACCTCGCGTGCGGAAGTGACCCCGCAACTGACCGAGCCGCCTGCGCTGAGCTCGTCGTAGGTGTTGCCTGAGGCGGCGCGCACCGGGGTGTGCCTATCGGTGGTCGTCGTGTCGCCGAGTTGGCCATAGTTGTTGAGCCCCCAACAATACACCTCTCCGGAGGCGTTGATGCCGCAGGAATGCCCCGCCCCGACGTCCACCGCCACAAAGGTTTCGGAGGTACTGACCAGCACCGGAGCGTCGGCATCGTCGGTCGTGCCATCTCCTAATTGACCGGTGTCATTGCTGCCCCAACAATAGGTGTCGCCCGATTGCTCGATGCCGCAGCTATGGTTGGCGCCGACGTCGAGCTCGACGAACTTATGGGTGGTGATTTCTTGGGGAGCGGTAAAGGCGCTGGTGCCGCTACCCACGCCGACCTGACCCATTGAATTCGCACCCCAGCAGTACACCTCGTCGGAGGCGGTGCGTGCGCATGTGTGGTTGGCGCCGACCCTGATCTCGGCGAAGGTATGTCCGCCGCTGACCGCCACCGGGACCGCGCTGCTGCTTCCGCCACCGTGGCCGAGCGCTCCGGCCCCGCCATGCCCCCAACAATAGGCTTCTCCGGCGGTCGTCAGCCCGCAGGTGTGATAGTAGCCCGGACGAATCGTGGCGAAGCTGTGATCGCCGTCGACTAGCGTCGGCGAGGTCTTGTCGGCGTCGTGGTTCAACGAGTCCTCGTCGCTGCTCGAATCCGAGGTCCCGTCACCGATGGCGCCCGAGGCGGTGTTGGCCCCCCAGCAATAGCCTTGGTTATTGCTGAGCACCCCGCAGCTATAATGGCGGCCTACGTCTGCCTGGATCCACTCGACGACATCGATAGTTGCCGAATCAGTGACGCCCTCGCTCTCGGCGGTGATCGTCGTCGTGCCGACGCTCTGAGCAGTGACCAACCCCGCGTCATCGACGGTGGCCACGTTGGTGTCCTGGCTGGTCCAGTTGACCGTGCGCCCGGTCAACTCGTTGCCGTTGGCGTCCTCGACGCTGGCATCGAGCTGGGCTTGCTCGGTGGGAAAGATAAACGCCTCCTGGGGGGTGACGGTGACCGAGTCGACCGTCGCGCCGACTGTCAGCGCGGCGGTGCCGGTGATGGTATTTCCCGAGCCGTCATCGACCGCGGCGCTGATCGTCGCCGAACCCTCCGCGACGCCCGAGGCCACCCCCGCCGAGTCCACCGTGGCGATATCGGTATCGTTGCTGGACCACGTGATGGTGAATCCGCTCAACGCATTGCCGCCCTGGTCGCGCGGGGTCGCCGTCAGCGTGACGGTCTGGCCGACGTCCACGCTTGCCGGATCGGGGGTGACCTCCACGCTTCGCACGGGGTCGTCGACGCTGACCTCGGCGGTGCCGGTCTCTCCCTCGCTCTCGGCGGTGATGGTGGCCGTGCCGCCGGCGACTGCGGTGACCTGCCCGGTCGAGTCCACCGTGGCGATGTCGGTGTCATCGCTGGACCAACTGACCGTGCGCCCGCTAAGCGCGTTGCCGGCCTTATCCTCGAGGTCGGCCGATAACTGAACCGTTTCTGTGACCTCGACGCTCGAGGACGATGGGCTCACGACCACGCTGTGGACGGGATCTTCGACGGTGATATCGACGGTGGCGGTGACGTTGTCGACCTGCGCGGTGACCGACGCGCTGCCTCCCTCGAGGCCCTCGATGAGCCCGTCGGAGTCGACCGAGACCACCTGTGGGTCCTGGCTGGTCCAGGTGAATGACGGCACGCTCACGATTCTGCCGCTGCTATCCTTGGCGACCGCGCTCAGTTGCAGGGTATCTGTGACCTCGATGGTGGGGGCGCTCGGAGAAACCTCGACGGTCTCTACCGGATTGTCGACGGCGACCTGCGCTGTGCCGACCACGCCCTCGGCGGTCGCCGTGATCTCGACGACCCCCTCGCCTCGGGCGGTGACCAAGCCGTCGGCGTCGACCCGGGCGATGTCGCGATCCTCGCTGTCCCAGGACACCGAGCGATCGGTCAACTCGTTGCCGGCGGCGTCTTCGAGCGTGGCGGTGAGCTGGGCAGTCTCCTGAGCTTCCAGCGACAGCGAGCCGGGCGAGACGCTGACCTTGGCCACCGGATCTTCGACGGTCACACGAGCTGTGTCACTGTGGCCCTCGCTGGTCGCCGTGACGGTGACTTCGCCACCGCTGATGCCGGCGACAAGGCCGTCATCGTCGACCGTCGCGACCGTCTCGTCGTCGCTCTCCCAGTCGATCTCGGCGCCGGACAATTCATTGTCGGCGGCGTCGAACACCTTGGCGGTCATCTGCAAGGTATCCTCGACCTCTACGGAGGCGGGATTGGGCGTCAGCTCCACGTCGGCGACCGGGGCCTCGACGGTGATGGTGGCCTCGGCGCTCTCACCGCCGCTCTCGGCGGTGATCGTCGTTTGGCCGCCGCTGAGGCCTTCGACCAGGCCGGAGGAGTCGACCTCGGCGACTTCGGGGCGACTGCTCGACCACTGCACGACGCGATCATCGCGCTGCTGGTCGTTGACGTCGAAGACCACCGCGCTCAACTCGAGCGTGTCGGTGACTTCAATGGTTGACTCGGTGGGGGTGAGCTCGACGCGGTCGACCGGCTCGAAGACGGTGACCGTAGCCTTTCCAGTCACCCCCGTCATCGCCGCGCGGATGGTCGCCTGCCCTTCGGCCACGCCGGTGACCCGTCCGTCGGCGTCGACCGTGGCGATATCCTCGTCGGCGCTGCTCCACTCGACGGTGCGTGCGCTCAACTCGCTGTCGTCCTCGCCATAGGCAGTCGCCGACAGCTCCAGACGGCCTCCGATGTCGACCTCGGCCTCGTCGGGCTCGACCTCCACGCGGTTCACGGGCGTATAGACCACCACCGTCGCGCTAGCCTCCTGCTGGCCGACCCTGGCTGTGATGGTGGTATCCCCAGTCGACAGCCCCTCGACGTTTCCGTCCTCGTCGATCGTGGCGATCGACTCATTCGAGCTGCTCCAATCGACCTCGAGCCCCTCGAGTTCATTGTCGCCGCGATCGTACATCGTCGCGGTGACTCGCGTAGTCTGGAACAATTCCAGGCGCACCGGGTTCGGACTAATCTCGAGATCGTCGACCGCCAGCGTTTGATCGAGCGCCTCAGCATCCTCGTACAGCGCACACGACGGCATGCCGAGCGCGACGATCAACAGGGCCATGGTGGCGAACGAATAGAATGTCGCGCGGGATTCCAACTGGACCATCGTCTGCCCTTTCTCGAGGCGCTGGGTGCGCGCCAATTTACGAGTTCAATGCCACTTGACGTGAACTGAGTATTAATACTCCAGGCGAAACTGCACGCTGGCGCCGTCGGTGTCGACGGTGCTGAATACCGCCGTCTTCGCGTCGGACTCAGCGGACTCTTGACCACTGAAATAGTCCCAGGCGAACATCGCTCCGCCGGCCGCCAGGAGCCCGGCGCCCGAGTACAACATCAGCCGCCCAATCTCTTGGCGGTCGCCGATATCACTGTGGAGCCCTCGCGCGCGCCCATAATCGCCGTCAGCGCGGGCGGTATCGTATTCGTCGAGGTTTCCGCTGACGATAAAGGTCATCATCCCTGCGCCCAGCAGACCGGCTGCGCCGATTGAGCCGACTCCAACCCCGGTCCAACCGACTACGCCCAGCCCTTCATCGGAGCTCTCCGGGCTATCCTCGTCGAGCTCGTCGACCGGCGGGTTGAGCGCCTCGCAGACATCTTGGGCGGCCACCGCCCGCCGATAGGCGACGATGCGGTGGCGGTTCTTCTGAGCGGTGTCCTCGGGCAGGCCACCCATCGCTTGCGCCTCGAGCGCCTTCTCGAGGGCGTCGTCGGGGTTGCCCAATTTCGCGTGGGCCCGAGAAATGTTGTAGACGACCACCGCGTCCGGATCGAGCTCGTTGGCGCGCTGGAAATAGCTGACGGCGAGCGAGTACTTTTTGTTGAAAAACGCGTCGACACCCTTCTCGTAATAGGCTTCGGCCTTCTTCACGTCGCTCTGATCGGTGTTTTCGACAGAATCGACCTTCTGTTGGGCGCTCGCAGACGACGCGGCCCCACCGAGCATCGCAGCGGCCACGATGAAGCTCACCGCGAAGTGATTGAGTCTGGCTAGCTGCCTGCGAAACAAGTCCATTCGCGTCACCATTGAGTGGGTGGTTTATGGCTGAGTGGGTGGTTTATGGCCGCGTCGATTAATCGAGCGGCAAATACTTTCGGGTGTCGACGTCCTCTTCTTCTTCTTCCTCAGAAGGCTCCGCCTTCGAAGTCGACGGGGGTTTGGTGTCTGGCTTCTCCGCCTTGGCAGCCGGTTCGGGCTTCTTTGGACTGCTGGGCTTTTTCGTCCGGGTCCGTCGGGGAGCCTTGTCGGCGGGTTTGTCGGCGGGTTCGTCGGCGCGATCAGCGCGCCCGGCGTTGGCCGGCTCGTCACCGGCTCCGTCCTCCCGCTCGGCGAGCTCGTCGCGCTCGGCCACGTCGAGCCAGACCTCGCTGCCCGGTGCTTCGAGTCGCTTCTCGTCGCTTCGCTCTCCCATCGTCGCGCGCACCGTGAGCGGAAATTCAACATCAGCCGAATTTAGCTGAACCGGCGCCATACCCAGCAGACGATCCCCGATCCACACGCTCGCCCCCTCCGGACGGGTGCGAATGAGCGTGATGATTTGCTCGCGCTCCTCGTCGACGCCCGCCTCTTCGCCCTCTTCGTCTTCGTCGGAGTCATTGTCCTCGTCGGCCTCCACGACGACGGGCTGCGCCTCATCGCCGCCTGTACCGGCCCCCCAATCGCCCAGCAGCCACACGCCCACCGCTGCGCTCGCCAGCACCGCACCGATCAGTACCCCGACGACGATGGTCTTCTTCTTACCGGCGTCGCCGGTGCCTGGTTCGCCGGTCGCGGGCCCCCCGGCGTCTGCCGCCGCGCCGTCGTCACCGTCGTCGGACGAATTTTGGCCTGGCGCGGGCAGCGGCGGCGGCGCCGGGACCGCATCCAGGGTCAGATCGCCGTCGATTTGCTCGATCCCGGCGAGGTCTTCGAGCACGTCGGCGGTGGAGGCATAGCGGCGGTCGGGTTGCTTGACGACCATCTTGTTGATCAGCCGGCGCAGATCCGGGTGGACGGCGTGGTCGCGTGGGATCTCGAAAGTATCCGAGGACAGATGCCGCCCGAGGATCTCGATGCTGTCCGAGTTCGTAATCGCCTTCTCACCGACCAGCAGCTCATAGATGACCAGCCCGAGGCTATAGATATCGGAGGCCGGACCGATGTCGTGGCCGCGGATCTGCTCGGGCGACATATATCGCGGGGTGCCGATGAGCGTGTCGGCGGCGGTCAGATCCTTTTCGTTATTCTGCGAGGCCTGGCCGACGGCCTTGGCGATACCAAAATCGAGCAGCTTGACCTGGTCTCTTTCGCCCAGGTGCTCGTAAAGCATGATATTGGCCGGCTTCAGATCTCGGTGCAACAGGTCGTGGGCGTGGGCCTCGTGCAGACTTTGGAGCACCTGCTTGAGGATCTTGACCACCCGCCGGGGCGCGATGGGCACCTCGAGTTCGTCGAGTTCGATCCCGTCGACGTACTCCATGACCATATACAGCAGCCCGGAATCGGTCCGCCCGTAGTCGTACATGGTGATCGTGTGAGGGCTCCTGAGCTGAGAGATCACCCGCGCCTCACGCTCGAAGCGGATCGCGACCGCCTCGACCTTCGGGTCGGTCGTCTCGCCACCGATCGCCTCGGCGACCTTGGGGCTGAGCACCTTGATGGCCACCGGCCGGCCCAGATCGGTCTGCTCGGCCAGATACACCCGTGCGAAACCGCCGCTTCCTAGAAGCTTGTCGACGCGGTACTTTCCTTCGAAAGTCTTTCCTGGTTCAGGGAAGCGACCACTCATATTGGCGTTTACCAGCTCCTGGCTCGACTCACTGCAGGAGTATCCTGCAGTTCATGGACGTTATTTGGGCAGATGGTCAACGCGGATGATAAATCCACGCAGATCTGATTGTTTGTATCGCAGCTTCTTGCAAAACTATCACGCTCACTACCTGCTCGCAATTGAGCTATGGTTAAACTGCCTCTCCGAGCCATCTCGTCGCCCCCAGAGTCCAAGCCCACACCCGCATGAAGCAAGACGTTGCCATTCAAAGGGATTTGGTGCTTGTCGGCGGCGGACATAGCCACGTGGCGGCGCTGAAGATGTTCGGGATGGAGCCGGTGCCTGGGCTTCGTCTGACACTGGTTACACGCGACGTGCACACGCCGTATTCTGGCATGCTTCCGGGGCTCATCTCCGGCCGCTATGACTTCGACGAGGCCCACATCGATCTGAGGCCATTGTGCCGGTTCGCCGGCGCTCGACTCTTTCACGCCACCGTCGACGGCGTCGATCTCGATCGCCAGGTGCTCAGCTGCCAGGGTCGCCCGCCGGTCGCCTTCGATCTGGTCTCCTTTGATATCGGCTCGACGCCCGACACCCGCAGCGTACCGGGCGCCGCCGAGCACACCACCCCGGTCAAGCCCATCGACGGCTTTCTGGAGCGCTTCGACCGCCTCACAGACGAGCTACGAGAGGGCCGCCGCGACCGGCTTCGGCTGGCGGTGGTCGGAGGTGGGGCCGGCGGCGTCGAGTTGATCTTATCGATCGAATATCGGCTGCGGCGCCTTCTAGCCCGGACAAGCCGGCCCGAGCTGCCCCTGGAGGTCGCGCTGTACTCGGCCTCCGAGCACCTCATCCCCGACAAGAGCCGACGGGTGAGCGATAAATTCGAGCGCATCCTCGCCGAACGCGGCATCGACCTCTTCACCGATTGCGCGATCGCGCGCGTCGAGGCCGACGGGGTTATCGACGAGGCCGGAGAACACCACGACTTCGACGAGGTCATCTGGGTCACCCAGGCATCGGCGCCCCGATGGATCGAGCAGACCGGCCTGGCGACCGACGACCGCGGCTTCATCCAGGTCGACGAGTATCTCCGCTCGACATCACACCCGGAGGTCTTCGCCGCCGGCGACATCGCCTCGATGCAGGACCGCGATCTAGCCAAGTCCGGCGTCTACGCGGTGCGCCAGGGAAAGCCGCTCGCCAAAAACCTTCGCCGCGCCGCCAAGGGGCAACCGCTGACCGCCTATCGGCCGCAAAAGAACTTTTTGAGCCTCATCGGCACCGGCGACGATTACGCGGTGGGCGCGCGGGGCTGGCTGTCCTTCGAGGGCGAGTGGGTCTGGAGGCTCAAAGAGTGGATCGACCGACGCTGGATGCGCCAGTGGGTGGAGCTACCTCAGATGGATGAACAGGTGGCGTCTGGCCAAGCCCTATTAGCCCGAGAGAATGACGAATCCGAAGGAAAACCGGCGCGCTACGAGCCGATCGGCGCGATCTCGCAGGTGGCGATGCGCTGCGGCGGCTGCGGCTCGAAGCTGGGCACCGACGTACTCTCGCGGGTGCTTTCCCGCCTCGACCCCGGCCACCGAGACGATATCTTGCTGGGCCTCGACGCCCCCGACGACGCCGCGATGGTCGAGGTCCCCGAGGGCAAGCGTCTGGTGCAGACGGTCGACTTCTTCCGCACCTTCATCGACGACCCCTATACCTTCGGGCGCGTCGCAGCCGTCCACAGCCTGGGCGACGTGTGGGCGATGGGGGCCGCGGCCCAGGCGGCGCTGGCGGTCGCCGCGGTGCCCTTTGCGGACGAGGAAAAGGTCGAAGAGGATTTGTACCAATTGATGAGCGGCGCTATCGAGGTCCTGCGCGAGAGCGGCGCGGTGCTCACCGGCGGCCACAGCGCCGAGGGTGCCGAGATGGCCTTCGGCCTGCAGGTCAACGGACTGGTCGACCCCGAACACATCCTGCGAAAATCGGGCATGCAGCCCGGCCAGGCGCTGGTGCTCACCAAGGCCCTGGGCACCGGCACGCTCTTCGCCGCCGACATGCGCCAGAAGGCCAAGGGCCGCTGGATTTCGGCCGCCCTCGCCTCGATGACCACCTCGAGCCAGCGGGCCGCCGAATGCCTCGTGGCCCACGGCGCCACCGCCTGCACCGACGTCACCGGCTTTGGCCTGCTCGGCCACCTCGTCGAGATGACCCGCGCCTCCGGCGTCGACGCAACCATCGAGATCGACCGACTGCCCATCCTCGAAGGCGCCCTCCAGACGGTCGGCGGCGGCATCCTCAGCTCGCTGTACCCGGACAACGTGCGCCTGCGCCGTGCCATCCGAAACCAACCCGAAGCTCGCCACCACGCCAGCTACCCGCTGCTCTTCGACCCCCAGACCGCCGGCGGCCTGATGGCCTCCATCCCCGCCGACCGAGCAGAGGCATGCATCACCAATCTCCACGAACTCGGCTACCCCGACGCGTGCATCATCGGCCGCATCGAAGCAAAAACGGACGAATTGGCGCCGATTGTGGTTCAATAGCACGACCAATGAACTGACACCGAGACGGCTTTTCATCATACACATCTTTCGGGCTGGCTGGTTGTTG
>JBKGZI010000024.1:0-26877 GCA_046545675.1 Persicimonas sp. | reverse complement strand
CTGCTGGCTTGAGGCTTAGGGCTTGGGGCTTGGGGTACTGCTGGCTTGAGGCTTGGGGCTTGGGGTACTGCGGGCTTGGGGCTTGGGGAGAGGCAACGGCATTTTAACGTAGAGGCCGCGAAGGACGACGGTATGGATTGGCTCAATTATCACCACCTGATGTATTTTTGGACGGTGGCGCGCACCGGCTCGGTGACCGCGGCAAGCGAGGAGTTGCGGCTGGCTTCGTCGACGATCAGCGGCCAGATTCACCAGCTCGAGGATAATTTTGGCCAGAAGCTCTTCGAGCGCAGCGGGCGAAACCTGGCGTTGACCCAATTTGGCCGGGATGTCTTTCGCTACGCCGACGACATCTTCAACGTGGGTCGTGAGCTGATGAACTTCGTCGACGGCCACGCTGTGGGCGGCCCGATTCGGGTGCACGTGGGGGTGACGAAATTCGTGCCGAAGCTGGTCGTCCGCAAGCTTCTCGAGCCGATGTTCGACATCGACGAGGAGGTCCACTTGGTGGCCGCCGAGGGCGACGCCGAAGGTCTGGTGGCCGACCTGGTCCGCCACCACCTCGACATCGTGATCACCGACGCGCCGGTGGGGCCGGAGTCGGCGGTCAAAGCGTTTAATTATCTCTTGGCGGACTCGCAGGTCGGTCTATTCGGCACCCTGGAGCAGGTTGCTCCGTTGCGCGAGAACTTTCCGCAATCGCTCGAGGGCGCCCCGCTGCTGCTGCCCACCTCCAACACCGTCATGCGGCGCATGCTCGACCAGTGGTTCGATTCGCTGGATGTGTACCCAAAGGTGGTCTGCGAATGCGAGGACGCCGCACAGCTCAAGACATTCGGCCAGATGGGGATGGGGATTTTCCCGGCGGCGATGATGGTCGCTTCCGAGATTGAAGCCCAATACGGCGTGACCGGTCTGGAACCTGCGGGGGCGCTTCGCGAGAAGTTCTACGCGGTGTCCGTCGAAAAGAAGATGCGCAATCCGGCGGTCGCCGCGCTCGTCCAGGATGAGTCAGCTAAGTAGCGTCACGGAGCTCGATTGGCATTTGACCCCACCAGCCTTCGGTGAGCACTTACGATCGAGAGAGTGAGAAAGTGAGAAAGTGAGAACAAAGCGCTAATACTACAACGGCGCCGCGCAAGCCATCGGCAAGCCAATTACTCGGCGTGATTGCACCTTATTCGACCGTGCCGTCTCTGGCCGCTTCCTCGTCGTCGACCCGTTCGGCATCGTCCGACTCGGGGATCACTTCCGCGGAGACGTCGCCGGTGTCGGTGACCATCTCGGGGAGCTTGTCGAGGCGGCTGGCCATCTCGGCGACGAACCGGTAGTGGCGGGCGGCCTGGTCGTCGGGGCTGAGCAAGAAGGCGAAGTTGTAGATCAACCCGTCGTGGACGACGTGGGCGGTCTCTTGATCCAGATGCAGCGGCACGCCGCTCTCGACGTGGACCAGCAGCATCTGGTGAGTGTTGACGCCGTGGTAGAGATGGTGGGGCACGGCGCCCTCATCCTCGATGGGGATCATGCCGATACGGGTCTCCTCGAGGAAGCAGTCGGCGAGTTCTTTGGCGTCGAGATTCAGTCTGGTGGAGAGCATCGACGAGGCCTGCCAGACGACGTCGTCGAAGGCGACCGGGCCCTTGAGCCTGAGCCACAGCGCGTCGTCGAGGACAGGCTCGAATTCGTCTTCTCGGCGAAGCCCCTTGTCGGAGACGACCCGGCGAAGCTCGTGGTCGAGCTCGTGGTGGCGCTCGCGGCCAAGTCGCTCGAAGACGTGACGGATCGCGCCGCGTCGCTTGACTCGTTTGGCACCGTATAACAAGAAGCCCACCGCGCCGATGATGACCACTCCCGCGCTAAAGCCGACCGCCAGCCAGCCCATCGACCAAATCAACCATAGCGGAATGACGATCCCTGCGATCTGCGTGAACGGATAAAACGGCGCATTGAAACCGGGCTGGTAGAACTCCAAGCGACTCTCGTGCATGACGATGACGGTCACGCCGACCATCGCGAACAGCAGCAATTGGAAGGCGCTGGCGAGTTTGGCGACCGCGGTCACATCGAAAGTGACCAAGCAAAGCGCGATGACCGCGCCGGTCAATATAATGGCGCGCGCCGGGGTGCCGTGGGCGGAGATCTTGGTGAATACCGCCGGGACCAGATTGTCTCGCGCCATCGCCAGCGGATACCTGCTGGCCGATAGAATGCCCGCATTGCCGGTCGAGGCAAACGCGGCGATGGCCGACACGACCACCAACATCAAGCCGATCGAGGCGGGCAGCCACTCCATAAACGCCTGGCTGGAGGTCGCCACCGGGGTCATGTCCCCATAAAAGACTGACGGCTCCAAGGTCGCCGACATGACATAGACGCCCAGGCAGTAGATCACCGTGGCCGTCATGAGCGATAGGATCATGCCGAGTGGAATATTTCTATCGGGTCGCTCGACCTCCTCAGCGACCCCGGTGACTCCGGTCAGGCCGGCGTAGGAGACGAAGACCAATCCCGCCGTGGCGATCACCCCGTCGAAACCCTCGATGGCGAAGGACTCGAAGCTCCGCCAGCCGGCCTCCGCATACGGCGAGCCGACACTGGCCAAGACTCCCTCGACGACGAAATAACTCAATATTCCCACCAGCGCGGTGACCAGCCAGCGCTGCAAGTCGCCGCTTTTCTTGGAGCCGTACAGATTCAATACGCAGAAAACCACCGTCAGCGCCAAGGCCAGCGGGACAATGGGCACATCGAAGAAAAACGCCAGATACGCGCCCATCCCGATGAGCGCGAAGGCGCTCTTGAGCACCAATGCCACCCATGTGCCCAGTCCGGCGACTGTACCGAAGAGTGGTCCGAGCGCTCGATCCACGAAATAATAACTCCCGCCTGCGCGGGGCATCGCCGTGGAAAGTTCGGCCAAATTGAGCATCGGCGGCACGATCATCAACCCGGCCAAGAAATAGGCCAACACGACCGACGGTCCGGTCTGAGCGGCGGCGATTCCCGGCAGCAAAAAGAACCCGGAGCTGAACATCGCACCAGTGCTGATTGCATAGACGTCGAAGAGTCCGAGATTTTTCTTCAGGGTCTTCATGCCGGATAGTCCTAGTACTGCGAGTCGATGAGATTTGGAGAACTTCTTCGATCGACGTGGGGAGGGTACGGAGGGAGCGCCAGTTCGTCCATAAGGAAATATACCAACCATCATTCGAAAAAAGCGAATCGTCGATAGAGTCGTCACGCTTGTGGAGATGCTCCTCGAGCTGCCCGGCGCACACGACTATAACGCCGCGACGCTCCAGTTGTTCCGAAGGCGCGGCCAGCGATATGCCGGAGAGAAAAAATCAGACGGTCATGATGCCTCTGCGCCGGTGGGAGGGCCGGCACCGTGGAGCACGTCGTCCCAGCTCCAGCCGTTATAGTCGACCAAGCCCATCAGGAGCCGACGACGCTGCTCTCGCTCGGCGGTCTGCTCCTCGAGCGCCTCGGGGCGGGCGATCTCGATGCCGCGGCTGGCGAGCTCTTCGGCTGCGGGCGTCGGAGGCACCTGCTCGGCGCGCACCAGATAATCACCCTGGAGGTCTTCGAGATAGCTGCCGATGGTATTTCGCAGCGGCTGTAGCGTCGAGGCGACCAGCTCGAGGGAGTCCTCGGGCAGTCCCTCCAGATAGACGGTCAGCGCCTCGTCGAGCGAGGCGATCGCGCAGGTTGCCGAGTGGTGGCGATATTTGGGGTGAAAATAATGCAGGATGGGATACGCCTTATGCTGCTGCCTCATCGAGCTGATCAGGGTGCTCACGGCAGCCAACTGAGTGGCGACGCCCTCGGGTCGGCTCTTTCGCAAGCTGTCGGTGATGTCGATGGCCGAGTTGCCGAAGCTGAACACCTCGGCGGCGAAGGTGCGCTTGTGGACCACCGCGCTGAGCAGTTGCACCACGTAGGTGACCACCAGGCTCAACAGACTGATCGCGCTGAGGGAGGCCAAGCCGCTGATGACTTGAAAGAGGCCGGTCCCCGGCTTGAACTCCCCGTTACCCATCGTGCTGACGGTATAGAGCGTGAACCAGATCCGCTCGGTGGTGTTGGCAGCCGTCTCGATATCGGCGTCGACGACGGCCTGCGGCTCGGAGTAAAAGATCAGGACGAGCCCGCCGATGAGCAGGATGACCCAGGTGAGCACCGTCACGACCACGATGACCGGGCCGGCGGCGCTGAGCCTGGCGTGGACGGCGTGACCGTTGGAGGAGGTGAGTCGTTTAGCCACCGCCCACGCCGCCCGGCTGACGTTACTGCTGAGCGGGCCGGCGCCGCCCTCGGGCCACAGCGTCGTCCACAGCGCGTCGAAGAAGGCGACGCCCACGCAGAGCAGGCCGGCGCCGAACAGCCAGATATTCATGCAGCCCTCCCGATGGAATCTCTAGATCAGCGCCGACGCTGTATGCGTCGGCGCTGCATCGAAAAGGTGCGCACTCATATAGCGGTGTGAAGCGACCGCTGCACGAGCATGGAAGGCATCGGCTCAGAGCTCGCCGACGTGGATGGTGTAGACGCCGTCTTCCCAGGTGTCGATCTCGAGCTTATAGGTGGTCTCGCGCGTGGGAACGTCGACGATATAGATGATCCCGTCGGGCGAGATCACCTCGGTCTCGAAATAATCATACCAGGAGCCGGACGGGCTGCCGGTGTTGACGTAGTTGAACGCGGTATACAGGGTCCCGATGGGGTCGGTGATCGGCTCGCACTCCTCGTCGTAGGAGACGTCCTGGTGGTACTTGCTTTCGTCGGACGGCGCCGAGTCGACCTCGCCGAAGCTGGTGTCGTTGAGCTGGGCCAGCGATACGCCTCCCGGGCCGGAGTCGGCGCTGTTGGTGCGGATGGCGGTGCGCCTAAATGCAAGGTCCCAATCGTTGCGCTCGAAGGCCTCGATATCGGTGACGTCGACGCGCTCGCCGGTGCCCAGGTTGACGTAGACGAATGGGTTGGAGCTGGCCTGCTCGTAGCCGCCGGCGTTGGCGTCGATCTCGAAGGTGCGCACCTCGGCGTCGCCCGATGAGTTGACCTCACCGTCGGCCACCTCGTCGTGAAGCGGCCAGTCGTCGATCGGAGCGTCTCCGCAGCGCGGCTCGTACTCGACGTGGGGAGAGGCGTCCTCCGACTCGTCGGCGTCGCTCGAATCCGGGCCGGCATCGGCACCGGCATCATCGCCGGCTTCGGAGTTGACGGTCACGCTCGAATCGCCATCGTCAGTATCATCAGCACAGCCGACCATCAGGAAGCTGAGCACGAGCGTCGTTGCTAAAATGCGGTACGTCATCTTGGTTCTCTCCGATCAACTACGTAATTGTTCGTTTTGTATAACACGCTTCTCATAGCAATTTATCGGCGGGTTTTCCATGTTGGCGGCGTTTGGCGCGCGACAAGGTTCGTTTTCTGGTGTGGAGATGTGTGAGCAGCGACCCTCTCTGGGGGTGCGCCTCGCCGAGTCGCCTAGTGGCGACTCGGCTGGGCTTACCCCCAGCTACGGTTTGGTTTCCGGGTCGGGCGATCGTTCGGGCGGTTCGGTTTGGTTTCGCGGTCGGGTGATCGTTCGGGTGGTGCGTCTCTAACTCGATCGGCCCACGATGTGGTTTCGTGCGGAATCCTAACCGTAACTGTGGGTAAGCCGCTACCGGGTGCGCCGTAGGCGCTCCCGGTTGGGCGCACCCACAGAGAGCCTCGGATACCCGCCACGTTCATCAAAGGACAGCGCCCTCTCAAAGCACAAACAACCCAACCAACACCGCCACCAAAACCACCAAGCAGGTGGCTCCGATATGCCACTGCCTCAAGACCTCCTCGGGCCGGCCGGCCCGCTCCATGAGACGACGTCGCAGCACAATCGAGCGCTCAATCTGGGTGTCTACTTTGTCCCAATGGGTGCGCGCCCAGTCAGCCGCTCGGCGTACCTGCCGATTGAAGGACAGGACGAGAGCTTCGACTGGCACGCAAATATCTCCCGGCGGTATGTGGAGCCTGGCGAGCGGAGCGAGCTTGTGGCTCGACACGACCGCGAGGGCGACGACGGCGCCGGCGATGAGCAGCGGCCAAAGGGCGCTCCACATCGCCTCCCACCCCAGCGATTTGGCGGCCAGGCGCTGCAGCGGCTCCCATCTTAGCAACCATGGTGCCACCATGACGGCCGCCACCATCAACGCCCATGGACTCCAGGCCCGCAGGCCAGGGGGCCGCGCGCCGGCCGGCTCGACTTCGTCCTCGCGCGGCCACACCGTCCACAGAAACCGCGCCATGAGCAGCGCGGTGCCGACGGCTGCATAGATCGCGGCCGGCTCGATCCACCCGTAGATCCCCAACGAGCCGCCTTCGAGGGCTTCCTTGAGCGCCGTCTTGGCGATGGCACCGCCCGTCCAGGGCGCTCCGGCCAGCGCCAGGGAGGGAATCATCAGCCCGGCCAAGAATAGCCACCTGGACCGGCGGCCGATTCGGCCCGCCGCGCTGAGCGCCAGCCCCGAAAAGAGCGCTCCCTTGCTGACCCCGTGGTGCAGCGCGTAGACCGCGACGCCGATCAGGGCGACATCCCACAACGCGGAGACACGAAGCCCGACGCCGACCAGCAGCGTCATAAAACCGAGCTGGCTGATGCTCGAGTAGGCGAGCATCGCCTTGGGCGAGCGCTGCAGCAGTCCGACGACGATTCCATAATAGGTGCCGAGTAAGCCGCCGATGATGAAGACAAGCCCGAGTATCGGCGCGGCGACGAGGCCGAGGGGCAAAAAAAGGACCCACCCCAGGATGCCGACCTTGCTGGCCGCCCCGCTGAGGACCGCGCCGGCCGAGGCGGGCGCGGCGTCGTAGGCCAGCGGCAGGGCGACGTGCAGGAAGATCAGGCCGGATTTGACGCCGAAGCCCACCATCAACAACACGCCGATGAGCGACTGCCTGGGAGATTCGGCCAGCGCCGTCTGGATGCTGTCCACATCGTAGCCGGTGGCCTCGCGGGCCAAGAGCACCGCGGCGGCAAAGAGCACCGTCTCGCCGAAGATCAGCAAGATCAAATAGATCCGCCCGGCGCGCCTGGTCTCGTCGTCGCCGCGGTGGACCACCAGCCCGTAGGAGGCGAAGCTGAGCAGCGAGAAGAACATCAGGAAACTCGGCAGGTCGCGCGCCAAGACCACGCCGATATTACCGCTCATGGTCAACAGCCACAGGATGTCGAAGCGGATTCGCCGGGAGTCGTGGTCGACCTCCTCGGTGGCCATCAGCCCGGCCAGCCACCACACCACGGCCGTAAAGAAGAGGAAGACCCGGCTCACCTCGTCGAGCTCGAGCCGGGTGCCCAATAAGAGCCCGTCGAAGCGCTCGAGGTGGTCGGGCTCGACCACCATGGCTACGACGACCGCCGGGAAGGCGCACCACGGCGCCAATCGGGTCAACATGCGCCCCCACTCCGGCCAACGCTCCTTGGTGAAGCTCAGCGCGACGGCGACCAACAGCGGCAAGCCGCTCACCAGCAATAAGACTCCGCGGAAGCCCGGTACGCCCTGTGCGATGATCTCTCCCATCGTTCAGCCTCCTAATAGAGTCGCTCGACGATAATTCTGACCCAATCGAGCGGACTGACGACGGTGTTGGCGAAGAGGCCGACCAGCAGTACCAGCGCGGCGGTGACCAGCAACGGCACCAGCAGGCTGGCGTGCGCCTCCAAGATCGGCTCGGGCTCTTCGGGATGAGGGTTTCTCCAGGCGTCGATGGGCGCCTTGAACCAGCCCCGATAAAGCACCGGCAAAAAGTAGCCGGCGTTGAGCAGGGTGCTCAGCGCCAGCACCCAGATCACCCAGGTCCGCCCGACCTGAGCCGCGCCGATGCCCAGAAACCACTTGCTGATGAACCCGGCCAGCGGAGGCACGCCGATCATGCCCAGCGCTGCCACCGTGAAAGCGACCATCGTCAGGGGCATGCGTCGGCCGAGCCCGTCCATCTGACTGATCTTGGTGACTCCGACGGTGTGCTCGATGGCGCCGGCGCAGAAGAATAGCGTGATCTTCATGATCCCCTGGTGAACCAGGTGAACCACGCCTCCGATGGTCGCCAGCGGGCCCACCACGGCGACGCCGAGCACGATATAGGACAGTTGGCTGATCGTGGAGTAGGCCAACATGCGCTTGATGCCATCTTGAAATAGCGCCTTGACCGAGCCGTAGACGATCGTCAGCGAGGCGATGATCGCCAGGGGCAGGTCCACGCCCATCGCGTCGACCAATGACAGGCCGTAGACGTCGTAGACGACCCGGATGATGCCGAATGCACCCGCTTTGACCACCGCCACCGCGTGCAAGAGGGCGCTGACCGGCGCCGGGGCGATCATCGCGATGGGCAACCAGCCGTGAAACGGCACCAGGGCGCCCTTGACGCCCAGGCCGGCCACGAGCACGAAGAAGATGACCGTCAACGTCGGCGACGGCCCATATCCCAACTCGCCCAGCGAGCCGCCGGGGATGAATGAGATCGGCCCGCCGACGATGGCGTGCAGCCAGACGATGCCCAAGAGCAACAACGACCCGCCGACGAGGGTGTAGCCCAGATAGATGATCCCGGCCCGGCGGGCCTCTTTGGTCTCCCGGTGAACGACCAGCGGGTAGGTCGTCAGCGTGAGCAGCTCGTAGAAGATGATGAACGTGAGCAGATTGCCCGCCAGCGCGATCCCGGTCGAGGCGCTGACACAGAGGCTGAAGAACCCAAAAAACCGGCTGCGATTGGCGGTCTTCTCCAGGTAGCCGATGGCGTAGACGGTGGTCACCAGCCACAAAAACCCGGAGAGCGTCACGAAGAGCATCGCCAGGGCCGAGGAGTTCAGCACCAGGTCGAAGTCGCCCATGATCGTCATGCGCGTCTCGTAATCGACCCCGGCGTAGACCCCCAGCAGCATGACGGCGATGAAGCCGAGCTTGAAGATCGCCCCGGCCAGGTTCAGGGCGGTGCGCAAGACGAAGTGTTCCTCGCCCAAAAAGAAGATCACGATGCCCGGCCCGAACGAGCTCAACACCACGAGCAGGGGCAGCCAATTCGCCCAATCGATCACGGCCGCCCCCCGCTCCAAGTGGGTACGGCGAGCGGCTCACCGACGCTCAGAAGCTCGAGCGGCGCCCAGGCGACCAGGCCGAGCGCCAGGGCGACCAACGCCAGCACCAGCGGGACCAGTTGCATGGTCCAGGGCGCGCGGCGCGCCCGGCGGCCGGACTTGTCGGGCTCGGAGATGAACTCGGTTCGCAAGACCTTGAAGACGTAGATGGCCGCGAGCAGTCCGCCGGCGAAGATCCCTGCCACGATCACCCATTGGCCGGCCTCGATAGAAGCGCGCGCGACGATCAGCTTGGCGACGAACCCGCCGCTCGGCGGCAGCCCCATCAGGCTGATGCCCGCCAGCGCGAACGCAAACATGCTCAGCGACACATGCTCTTGCATGCCTCGAAGCGATTCGATGGTGTCCTCGCCGATTTGCCACACGAGGGTGCCGGCCGCCATGAACATCGCCGCCTTGGCGCATGCATGCGACAGCGCGTGATACACGCCGCCGGCGAGCGCCCCCGGCGCCCCGCGCACGGCCGGCGAGAAGATCACGAATAAATACCCGACTTGCGCCACCGTCGAGTAGGCCACGAGCATCTTGACGCGCTCTTGGCGGATCGCCTGAACGCTGCCCCATACAATCGCCGAGATGCCCAGCACGGTGGCCATATCAGCCACCACGGGGCTGATGAGGCCCGGGAAGAGTTCGACCCAGAGCCGGAGCAAAATATAAAAGGACGCCTTGATCACCAGGGCGCTGAGCACGGCGCTGACCGGCGCATACGCCTTGGCGTGGGCCGGCGGCAACCAGAAGTGAAGCGGAACGAGCGCGGTCTTCAAGAACATGCCCGCGGTGATCAGGGCCGCCGCCAAGAACTCGGCCGGATCCGGCTCGATCAAGATGCCGAGCGCGGCCAGGTCGAGAGTGCCGTAGGCGGTGTACAGGAGGGCCACGCCGCTCAAGTAGAAGATCGACCCGCCCAGCGTGACCAGCAAGTAGCGCATCGCTGCGCCGAGCGTCTTCTGGCCGCCCAAGGCGATCAGCCCCACGGCGGTCAGCCCCATCAGCTCGAGGGTCACGTACAGGTTGAATAGGTCGCCGGACACGAACAGCGCGTTCAGGCCCCCCCACAAGATCAACCACAGCGCCCAAAACGCGCGCCGATTGCGAGCCCAGGACTGTTGATCGTGCTCTTCGTGGTGCGAGCCGGAGTCGTCGGAGAAATAGCCCAGCGCGTAGATGCTCACGCTCAGGCCGACCACGGCGGTCACCGCGACCATCGAGGCGGCGAGCCCGTCGACATAAAGATCGATGCCCAGCGGCGCTCCCCACCCGCCGATGCTGTACCGTAGCGGACCGCTCGCCACGGTCTGCCATACGAGTCCGCCGGCCATCACCGCGGTGACGACGGCGGCGACAAGCCCGATCAGGTGTGCGGTGCGCTTGAGCACTCCGATCGAGATCAGCGCAGCGAACAGCGGGGTGACAATACATCCGATGACCCAGGGTTGAGCCTCCATGGCGTGATTCCTTGGTGCTAATCAGGCTCTTCTTCGGGGAGACGAGCGTGGCCGCTATAGGCCTCGATGCCGCGCACCAGCCACAGCGCCAGCGCGGTGGCGCTGATGGCGACGACGATGCCGGTCAGCACGAGCGCATGAGGCACCGGATCGGGCGGCCTGTCGAGATCGCGTGCGGCCATGGACACCATCACCGAGAAGACCCCTACGGCCATCACATTCGCGGCGAGCACCCTTCGCAAAAGGTCGCGACGCACCACGAATGCGTAGAGTCCAATCAAGAATAATAATGCTCCTGCATAGGCATAGACGTGGGGCTGGCTCACGGGCCCTCCTGCTTGTCTTCTTCCCCCTCCTGCTTGTCTTCTTCCCCCTCCTGCTTGTCCTCCTCCTCGAAGAGCGCGCCGGGCGAGGCCGGCGCACCTCCGGAAAATGCAGCCGCCAGAAGCACGCCGATAGAGACGGTGCATGTCAATTCGATGAGCAGAATCACCGTCCCCGCGTGGTCGCTCGGGTACTCCAAAAAGACCGCCCCCACGGCGAGTCCGACCAACCCGATACTGACGAAGACGAACGGGCCGAAGACGCCGCTGGTCCGCGCCGCCCTGCCCCTCGCCACTTTGCTTCGCTCCAAAAACGAGCCCAGCGGCAGCACGGCTCGGCCGGTCAGCAACAGCAAAATGGCCGCAGACGCAATGACCGCGCCGGCCTGGAAGGCTCCACCGGTGCCATAGATGCCGTTCCACAACAGGTAAGCACCGATCAACAGCATCAGCGGAACCAATAGCTTGACCACCGCGTCGAGCACCGGGGATCGGTCGGCGCCAATCTGCGCATACCGCTGGACAGTCTGCGAGCTGATTGGCAACGACCAGAGACCGACGACCGCCGAGATCAACACAATCAACTCGAGGAGCGTGTCGTAAGCCCGAAAACTGAGCAGCACCGCGGTGACCGGATTTTCGACGCCGCTGGTCTCCAAGGTCGCGTAGACGATATCGGAGAGTTCTTTAGGGCGAGTGGTGCTCGTCGCGATGACCTGCGCCCAAACGGCTCCGAGCACCAGCAGCGACAGGGCCACCACGGCCCGCACGCTCGAGGGGGCGGAGGGCTGCCTATGGGCCCTGGATTCCTTGCCGTGCGTCGTACTCATCGCTCGCTCGCCTCCGTGTCCGGACTCGAGGCCTCGCTCGACGAATCCTGGCGCTCCTCGGCACTCGTCTGTTCACCCCCCATCTGGCCGGCGGCGTCGAGCAGCAACGCGCCGGTCAACCCGGCGCCCAGCGCCGCCTCCACCAGCGCGAGATCCGGCGCCCTCAGACGCGCCCAACCCACGGCCATGAGCATCCCGAAGGTGATGAATAGGACGATCGACTCGAAGCGGCCGGCGGCCCCGAGCAGGTGCCAGGCCATCCACACCAGGGTCGCGGCGAGCAGCACGTCGAAGATCGGCAGGGCGGCGATCACGGCGCCCTCCTGGTCGGCGGTTGGGTCGACTCGGGGGTCGGCTCTTGGCCTCGCCGACGCGCGTTTCGCGCGATCAAATGTGCCGACGTGCTGCTGGCGACCATGACCAGCAGCCAGATCAGCAGCACCTCGACGACGTCCCAGACGCTGGTGGCCTGCAAGGACAACCCGGCCACGACAAACCCCAGTCCGACGTTGTCGGCCTTGGTCAGCGCATGTAGCCGAGTGAAGACATCCGGGAAGCGAAGCATGCCGACCAAGCCGACCAAAAAGAAGGCAAAGCCAATCCCGATCAGCACCGCCGATATCAACTCCAGAACACTCACCGGGCCTCCGGGTCGACTTGGGATGGTTGAGTCGGCGGAGAAGCAGCGCCCCGAAAGACAAACGCGACGACGGCCAGCACCGCCAGCAGCGCGAGGACCAGCGCCACGTCGACATACGCCCGGCTGTGCTGGAGTCGCGACAAGATCAGCAACATCGCCACCTCGGTGGTCCCGAATAGCTGGGCGGCCATCATCCGATCGGCTCGCGTGGGACCTCGGGCGATGCGGACCAGACCGACGACAAACGTGCCCAGCAATAGCAGCGCCATGACCATGAGGAATCCGCTCACGTCTGCTCCTCGGGGGCGGATGGTTCGCGAAGCTGCTGGCCGAAGACGCGCGCAATCGCCTCCTCGATGACGGCCAACTCTTGGGCGACGGGCATGTCCCGATCGATGACGTGGACCTCCAGGCTATCGGGCAGTAGCTGTGTGCAGAGTGTGCCGGGCAACAAGCTGATCACCTCGGCGAAAAATCGCGTGGCCATCGAGTCCGCATCGAGGCGTAGCTCGTAGATCAACAGATCAGGGCGGATCGGCAATGACGGCCGCAGCGCCCGCAGAGCGACGTCGATGCCGCCGAGCAACGACCGCCACCAGAATAGCGGCAACAAGCGGGCCAGGCCGATCAGGCGAACCCGAGACTCTTTTACGGTCGTGATACGCCAACTCATATAGCTCGCCGCGATTATTGTCGGCACGCCCAGATACCACGACTCGACCACCTGACCGCGCACAAGCGCCACCCACAACACCGCATAGACGAGCAGATGCCGCAGCACGCTGCCCACGGACTTCCCCACTGGAGTGGCATCCATCCACGTCACCGATTCGTCGAGCCGCACTGGGCGCATCAATTTCGGCAAGTCCGTCCTCGGCAGACCCGTGCGGCTCGTCCCCTTACCTTCTGTTGTACGTCTGGACTGCTGAAACTAAGAGCGCCCCGGCCTCTTTCAAGAGACCGGGGCGCTGGATGCGGGCGGGACTTAGGGGTTGGTTCTGGTGGTGTGATACACCTCAGGAACGAGCGTGCGCCGGGATCAGGTTATGCCAGTTGCGGTACGCCTCGAGGGCGCGGCGCTCGGCCTCGATGCGCGCACTCTCGAGCTCCTGGCGGGCCTGGGCGTGGAGCTCCTCGGCCTTTCGGGCCCACTCGGAGCGCTTCGAGCGCATCTCGTCGAGCGCCTCGTCGAGGCGAGCCTCGGCGGCCTGGACCTGCTCGCGCAGGGTCTCATTCCACTCGTCCATCTGCGCCTCGTAGCGCTCCCGCATGGTCATCCAACGCTTCTTGAGGCGTCGGTCGATGGTCGTGCGCCGCAGGTCCTCGGCCAGCCCCACCCGGCTGAGCAGCCAGATGGTCCACTTGGTCGGGTCGAATTGATACCAGCGAAACCCGTTGCGATAGTCGCCGGGAAAGGTGTGGTGGAAGTTGTGGTAGCCCTCACCGAAGGTAAAGAAGGCCAGGATGCCGTTGTCTCGGGCCGACTCGTCTTTGCTCCAGGGCTGCGAGCCCCAGAAGTGAGCCGCCGAGTTGATGAAGAACGTGAAGTGGTGCACCACGACCACTCGCAGCAGCGCCGCCCACAGCAGCATCCCCCAGACGCGCCCGGTCATCAGACCCAGCACCACGGGCACGCCGATATTGAAGGCCATGCTGATCCAGAAGTAGTGTTTGTGCTGCCACCGGCACAGCGGGTCGTCCATCAGATCCGGGGCGCTCTCGAAGTCTTTGTGCTTCTTGCCCTCGACCATCACCCAGAGCATATGGGCCCACAAAAAGCCCTTCTCGATGCTATAGGGATCGTCTTCGGTGTCGGCGTGCTTGTGATGGTAGCGGTGGGCGGCCGACCAGGCGATCGCGCTATTTTGCCAGGTGGCCGCGCCGAGCACCAATAAGATCGCCCGAATCGGCGCCGGGGCCCACCAGGAGCGGTGCGACAACATCCTGTGATAGCCGGCGGTCACGCCCATGCCGGTCAAATACCACAACACGATCATCGCCACCGGCTCGGCCCAGTGGACGCCGTTGTAATAGATATACAGCGGCAGCAGCACCAGGGCTGCCAGGGGGGTCAAGATTAAAAACGCGGCGTTCATCCACAGCACGCGCGGCCGTTCTTCGTCTGAATGGTTTCCACTATAATGCATCGCTCGATCGCTCCTTTGTTGACTGCATCGGGCTCGGCAGCCCGACCTATAAGGTTTCGCTCTTCGTCGCCTTTATCATAGCGCGCGTGGCGATCAAACTGCCGAGTCGGCCGCCACTTCATCCCACGCTACCTTCAATGCTAAACTTAGGGACGCTACTCGATGGAACACCCCCTCTGGGAGCAAGATACGCTCAGCCCGTGGTATCCCGGTCACTGGCGGCCTCGACCGCGGCCACGATCTGTTTGATATGCTCGCGACCTTCGTCATCTAGCTCCAGGAATTTGACCCCCAGACCCGGCGGCACGACCTTTCCATCCTCATCGGTCCCCTCGCGGCGCCAGCGCACCTCGGCCTCTAAGATAATCTCGTCGCTACTATCCGGCAGCAAGACTTCGAGCTGCACGTGCGTGCCCTGATCGAGCTCCTCGTGGGTGGTCACGAAGAGCCCTCCCTCGCTAATATCCCCGCACAGCCCAAATACCTCGACGTCTTCGGTGCGCATATACACGGCGACATCGTAGGCCTTTCGCGCCGCGCGCCGGCGGTTTTCCTCTTCGGCCTCCTCCCCGAGCAGGACGATGCTGGGCGCGTAGCTTGCGTCTTGACCGGCGTCGCCATCCAACCGGTGTCGAGACAGCCCCTCGGGCTCCGATGACCCATGATCAGTCATATTTTAGCTCATTTTGGTTGTATCAAGGCAGTAAGTAGAGTTCATTTCATTCTGCTTGCCAGTGGCCGTCAGTGCAAGTCCGTTGCGCGGTTGGTGGACCAAAAAAGCCCCGACCCGCCACACGGCGGATCGGGGCTACGGGCTCGGTACAGAGCCTCCATCACAACCCACACGGTTCAGCTCTCGTCGTCTGCCTCGTCTACGTCAGCCTCGTCGGCCTCACTGTCCTCATCTGCGCCTTTCATATACATCATCGGACAGGTGCCTTCCTGGACACGCTCGACGTGCTGGGTGATATGTTGCTGGACTTGGGTGGCGTCGTCGGGATCTTCGGCGGTGAAGACGAGGCGAGCGCCGTCTTCGGCCTCCTCGTAGCGCGCCTCGGCCTCGGGCATCCTCATCATGCCGCCGCTGCCACGCTTCATGCCGCGTCTTTTACCCTTCTTCATCTTTTGGCCGTGCATGCGCCCGTGCTCTCCGCGTTGCATGCGCTTCCTGCGCTGCTGCATGCCCCGAGGCATCTCGCCGGCGTCCTCGCCGCCCATCATTTGATTGTGATGGTCGGCCATCCACTGCACACGGCTGCGAAGCTCGTCGACATCTCCGGTGGTCGTAAAGTGCATCGCCGCGCCCTGCTCGGTGGGCTCGGCCATGACCTCGGTGCCCTCGACGGCGACTGGACAGCGCGCCATCATTCCCTCTTGCATCTCATCTTGATCTTCGGCCATCTCCTCGTCTTCGATCTCCTCGTCTTCCACCTCATCCTCGGCGGCCGGCTCCTCCTCGACGCGCTGTTCGGTGGTCTGAGTCTGGCCTCGCTGGCGGGTGGACTCTCCGCCGGTGGCACACGCCGACGCCACGAGCGTGACGAGCAGCGCCAAGATGAATAACACACTGAGCTTCTTCATAACCGTCTCCTTTCAACAACCGAAGATATTAACATCGCAACTCTATGGATCAGTGAAGACAGGTAAACACGAGCGACGACTTCGCAACGTCAGCCGCCAAAAAAACCGAGCCCCCACAGTCTCTTAGACCAACGGGGGCTCGGCTCGATGCGATATCAACGGCAGCGATCAATCGTGGTCGTGGCCGGCGTGAGGGTCTTCTTCCTCGCCACCAGCGGCCATCTGCTTGAGCTTCATGCCGCACTCCGGGCAGGTGCCGTCGCCCTCTTTCATTTGTGCGTAGTGTACCGTGCCCATGTCGCAGAACCAGGCACCGTCCGGAATCTGGGCCTTTTCGACGGGCGGGTCGAACTTCTTGCCGTCTTCGGGGACATCGACGGGGGTGGCCTCATCGGCTTTGGGCTCGTCGCCTTCGGCCTGCTCGTCGGCCTCGCCGGCTTGCTCCGGCTCTTGGGCTTCTTCGGCGGCCTGCTCGCCGGTCTCTTCAGCCCCAGCCGGCTCCTCGGCATCCTGCTTCTCGCAGGCGACGGCGCCCAGCCCCAGCGAAATGAGCGCGATGAGCGCGATGGTCATGTGCTTGAACTTCAGCATGGTTGCTCCAGTGTTGGATGATTGGCAATCGATAATCGATGCTCGGGACTAGATTAACGGTTAATGTTCGATCCCACTATAGGTAAGTTTTTTGCGCCGCAGCTCGAAACGCTTCATCGCGTCGAAGATGACCGGGATGACAAAGAGCACCAGAATCACGCTCGAGACCATCCCGCCGACCATCGGCACGGCGATAGGCTTCATGACGTCCGATCCGGTGCCGGTCGCCCACAAAAGCGGCGTCAAACCGACCAGGGTGGTCGCGGCGGTCATCAGCTTGGGCCTCAGCCGTAGCGCGGCGCCGTCGACGGCGGCCTGGTGGACATCGTCGGGGCCGATCAGCTCGGAGACCCGCTCACCGGATGCTTCGTGGGGGTCGAGGCCCTGTTCGCTCAGCTTTCGCTCGATGCGCTCGTCGAGCGCCTCGTGCAGGTATACCAACATGACCACTCCGGTCTCCACTGCGACGCCAAAGAGGGCGATAAAGCCCACCCAGACGGCCACCGAGAAGTTGATATCCATCCAGTACAATAACCACACGCCGCCGATCAACGCGAACGGCACCGACAGCATAACTAACAACGACTCGCCGACATTGCGAAAAGTGAAATAAAGGAACATGAAGATGATGAGAACCGCCATCGGGATGAGGATGCTCAGCCGCTCGTTGGCGCGCTTTTGGTTCTCGTACTGGCCCGACCAACTATAGCTATAGCCGGCGGGCATCTCGATATTGTCGGCGAGGACCTGCTCGGCCTCGTTGATAAACCCGCCCATGTCGCGACCGCGCACGTTGAGCAGCACGGTGCTTCGCAGGTCGCCGTTCTCGGAGTTGATCATCGGCGGCCCCTCCTCGAATTCGACATCGGCGACCTGCCCGAGCGGGATCTGCTGGCCGCCCTTGGTCGTCACCAGCACATCGGCGAGCTTCTCGATGGAGTCGCGGTGGTCGCGCCCGTAGCGCACCCGGACCGGAAACCGGCTTCGGCCCTCGACGGTGGTGGTCACCGGCATGCCGCCGATGGCCACCTCGATGACCCGGTTGACGGCCTCGATGGTCAGCCCGTAGCGCGCGATGTCCTGGCGTCTGGGGGTGATATTGACGTAGTGGCCGCCGCTGACCCGCTCGGCGTATAGGTCGGCCGCGCCGGGTACATCGCGCAGGATTTCCTCGGCCTCGAGCGCCAACTCGCCGAGCCTGTCGAGGTCGGGGCCGAAGAATTTGACCCCGATGTCGGTGCGCACGCCGGTCGCCAGCATATTGATGCGGTTGATGATCGGCTGGGTCCAGCCGTTGGACAACCCGGGGACCTGCAGCTTGGCGTCGAGCTCGGAGATGATGTCGTTTTTGGTGATTCCGTCGCGCCACTGGTCTCGGGGCTTTAGCAGCACGACCGTCTCGACCATCGACACCGGCGCCGGGTCGGTGGCGGTCTCGGCGCGTCCGATCTTGCCGAGCACATAGTCGACCTCGGGGTGCTCGGCGATGATCTTGTCGGTCAACTGCAGCAGGCGCTTGGCCTCGGTCACGCTCACGTTGGGAAGCGTCACCGGCATATACAGAATGCTGCCCTCGTCGAGGGCGGGCATAAACTCGCTGCCGATCGGCTCGACGACGGTATTGGGCTCTCCCTTCTCGTCGGCCCCCAACTCCAGGCCGGTGATCAGCGGCACGGTCACCCCGATAAGCCCCACGGCAAAGATCACGGTGAGCACCGGCCGGCGCAGCACGAACTTGAGCAGGGGCGTATACAACGTGACGAAGAAGCGCGAGATCGGATTCTTCTCCTCGGGTCGCAGCTTCCCGTTCAACAGCGCCACCAGCAACACCGGCACCAGCGTGATCGCCAGCACGCTCGCTCCGATCATGGTCAGCGTCTTCGTCCAGGCCAGCGGCGTAAACAGCTTGCCCTCTTGGCCGGTCAACAAGAAGACCGGCACGAAGCTGGTGATGATGATCAACATCGAGAAGAACAGTGCCGGGCCAACCTGCTGGCAGGCCTTTTTGATGATCTCGCGGCGCTCGGCCTTGTCTGGAGGGCCCTCGTCTTCTGGCCTCTCGGCCAGCTTTCTATAGGCGTTTTCGACCATCACGATCGAGGCGTCGACGATGACGCCCACCGCGATCGCGATGCCGCCCAGGCTCATGATATTGGAGGTGATCCCGAGCTGCCTCATGAAGATGAAGCCGATGAGCACGGCCACCGGCAAGGTGATCACGACCACCAGCGAGCTGCGCACGTGAAAGAGGAAGATCAGGATGATCAGGCTGACGACGATGGCCTCCTCGATGAGGCTGCCGGTGAGCGTGTCGACGCTGTCCATGATCAAATCGGAGCGGTCGTAGGCGCTGTGAATCTCGACGCCCTCGGGCAGGCCGGGCTCGATCTCGGCGATCTTGTCCTTGACCCGGTCGATGACCTCCTTGGCGTTCTCGCCGTAGCGCATCACGACCACGCCGCCGACGGCCTCACCCTCGCCATTTTCGTCGAGCATGCCCCGGCGGATTTCAGTGCCGAGCTGGACGAACCCCAGATCCCCGACGGTGATCGGCACGCCGTCGTCGTCGGTCTTGACCACGACCTGCTCGATATCCTCGACGTCTTTGAAATAGCCCTGGCCGCGCACGAAATACTCGACGTCGGCCTGCTCCAAGATCTTGCCGCCGGTGTCGCGGTTCGACTCTTGGACGGCCTTGGCCACCTGCCCCACCCCGACATCCTGGGCCTGCAATTTGGTCGGGTCGAGGTCGATCTGGTATTCCTTGACGAAACCTCCCGCCGAGGCGACCTCGCTGACACCCTCGACCGACTGCAGCTTGTAGCGGACGTAGTAGTCCTGCAGCTCGCGCAGCTCGGCCAGGTCCATCGGGTTGTCCTCCGATGGCTGCAAGGTATACCAATACACATGCCCCACGCCGGTGCCGTCGGGGCCCAGGGTGGGCGTGACCCCTTCGGGCAGCTCACTCTGGGCGTAGTTTAGCTTCTCGAGCACCCGGCTTCGCGCCCAATAGATGTCGGTGTCCTCGTCGAAGATCACATAGACCAGGCTGAAGCCAAAGAAGCTCGTCGCCCGGATCGCGTCCACCTCCGGGATACCCTGTAGGTTGACGGACAGCGGGTAGGTGACCTGGTCCTCGATGACCTGGGGGCCGCGGCCGTTCCACTCGGTGTAGACGATGACCTGGTTCTCGCTGAGATCCGGGATTGCATCGAGCGGAGTATTTTTGACCGACCAGACGCCCACGGCGATGGCCATGATCACGGCGATGATCACCATCAGCGGGTTTTCGATGCACCATTTGATAATTTTACGAATCATGGTTGGTCAGGGGTTCAGGGGTTCAGGGGTTCGGGGGTTCCGGGGTCCAGGAACAGCGTGGTCGTCATCGACCAATTGCGCAGGAGTTCCACAGGGTCCTACGGGTGCGCGAGGCAAACGGCGCCTCGCTTACCCGCAGCTATGGTTTCTCTTTGAGATGCATGCCGCAGACGGGGCACTCGCCGTCGCCTTCCTCGTGCTGAATCCAATGCGAGGTGCCCATATCGCAGAACCACGTGCCCTCGGGCACGGCTTCGGAGGGCACTGGCGGGTCGAATTCTTTGCCCTCTTCGGGGATATCCTCTTTCGACAGATCTGGATGCTCGGCGTGGTCCTCGTCTGAATTTGAACCGCCATCGTTCCCATCGTGGCCGGCGTGGGGAGCCGAGCCGCCGAAGGAATTGAGCTGGACCTCGGAGTCGAGCAAGAAGCCGCCGCGGTAAGCGACCTCGTCGCCGGCCTCGAGCCCGGAGGTGATCACCAGGTAGTCGCCGCGCTCTTGGCCGACTTCGACCTCACGGCGCTCGAAGACGTTCTCCTCGACCTCGACGTAGACGCTGTTGGTCTTGCCGCCGCGGATAACCGCCGTGCGGGGGACGACCAATTGGCCGTCGGCGGCCTCGTCACTGCTCGTCTCGAAGAAGACCGAGGCATACATGCCCGGCTTGAGCGTGCCGTCGATCTCGGAATTATCGACCTCTACGCGCACCTTGACCGTGCGCGTATCTCCCTGGACCACCGGGTGGATGAAGGTCACCTTGGCATCGAGGGACTCGCCGCCCAGCGACTCGCTGGTCACGCGCACCCCCATCCCCTCTTTGATGTCGCGGAGGTTTCGCTCGTGGACCTCGGCGTCGATCCACACGTTGGACAGGTCGGCGATCTCGTATAGCGGCGAGCCCTCGGTGACGTATTGGCCCTGGCGTACGTTGATGCTGGTGATGGTGCCCGCGTTGGGCGCACCCATCGTCACCGTCCGCATCGACTCGCCGGTGCGCTCGAGGCGGTTGATCTGGGAGTCATTCATCCCCAGAAGCTCCAGACGCTTTTTGGCCTGCTGGGCCAGATTGCCGGCGCTATCACGGGCGATCAGAAACTCCTCCTGGGCGGTCAGCAGCTCGCGGGAATACACATCCATGACCGGCTGGCCGCGACTGACCGTCGCGCCGGTTTGTTTGACGTGCAGCTTCTCGATGCGCCCGTCGACCCAGCTAGGGATCGTCGCCAGGCCGGTCTCGTCGTAGGTGACCACACCGACCGCGCGCTGCTCTCCGGTGTCGGCGGTGCCATTGGCCTCGACTTTGGTCGTCTGCACATTGGCCAGCACCCGCTGGGTCGGGCTGAGCGCGACCTTGCCGAGCCGGGCGAGCTCCTGGGGGTCCATGTCGTCGCCGCCCTTCTTCTTCTCGACCAGATCCATGCCGCAGACCGGACACGCCCCCGGCGAGTCGCTGACCACCGACGGATGCATCGGGCAGGTATAGTAGGTCTCCGCGTCGCCCTCCTCGCCACCTTCGCCACCTTCGCCACCTTCGCCACCTTCGGCATGTTCGTGGCCCTCGTGGCTCTCCTGGCCCTGCTCTGCGCTGCCGGAGCCGTTCGAGCCCTCCGAGGCGTCATCGCTGCCCGGAATCCCCCAGACGCTGGCGATGATCATCGCCGCGACGACGCCCAGTACCAGAGAAGCGGTCATCAGCCCGACCATTTTCTTTGCGGTGATCATCATTGCTCTTCTCCCGACGGAGTTTGCTCACCGTCGTCATTGCCTTGGGTATCTTCTTGTGGCTGTTCTTGTTGCTTTTCTTGTTGCTGCTTCATGTCGCCGTCAGCCGGCGCTTCGAGCGAGACGACCCCGGTCAGCGCCAAGATCACGGCGCGCTGCTGCATGACGCGCGACTCGAATTCGACCAGCTTGGTCTGCATCTCGACGACGCGTTGCTCGGCCTGCAGCCAGTCTTCATAGGCCGCGCGACCGGCCTGGAAGCCGGCCTGCGCCGCCCGGCGGGCCTGGATGGCCTGGGGGATGAGGTCGTCGCGGTAATAACTCGCATGCTTGACGGCGTGGTCGATCAGGGCCAGGCGCGAGTCGATCTGGCCGCGAAGCTGCAATCGGAAGTTCTCCAGGCCGGCGTCGAGCGAGATGACTCGCGCCTGGGCGACGTCCTCGGCCGAGCGCGCCTTGTCGGGCGACCAGATCGGCAGCGAGGACTGCACGCCCAGGCTCACAAAATCGGTGCCGTCGTCCATTCCGTTGTCCTGCTCGGCGCGAAAGCGCCAGCCGCCAAAGACGCGGAGGTCGGGGTATTTCTGCCAATCCGCCGCGCGTGCTTCGGCGCGGGCAGCGCCTTGTTGGTGCTCGATGGCCTCCACCGCCGGCCGGTTCTGCATGGCGCGCTCGACGAGTTCGTCGAGCGGAGCCAACTCTCGCTGGACCATCGCCTCGAGGCTGCCTTCGGGCGCTTGCTCACCGTCGGCATGATTGGGCGGGTGGACCGGGCTGCCCTCCGGGCGGTTGAGCACCGCGTTGAGCCGCGCGACGCGCTCGGGGCGTTGGTGTCGCAGCAGAAAGATGCGGTCGTCGATGGCCAACAGCTCCAGGCGAGCCCGCTCGACCTGCGCCACGCTCGCCTCCCCGGTGGGGACGCGCGCCTCGAGCAGCCGGATGAACTCACGCACCGGTCCCTTGAGCCCCTCGAGCGTCTCGAGGCGGCGGTCGATGCTGTAGATTTCGTAGTAGAGCTCGGCGGCGTCGACGACGAGCTCGACCTGCTCTTCGGTCTCCAACGGCTCGAGCGCCTCCGCGCGCGCCTCGACCTGCTCTTTGAGCGCGTCGAGCTCGCCAGGCCACCACAAGGGCTGGCTGACGGCGATCTGGATGCCCGACATCGGGCTCGACGACAGGCTCGGATCGCTCCACGGGATGCCCTCGGCGCTCAAGCTCACGCTCGGATCGGGCTTGAGACCGATGCCGCCCAAACGCGCCTGCTCGACGCGCACCTCGGCGCGGCGGCGCTCGACGGCCGGGTGCTCCGAGAGCGCCTCGGCGATGAGCTCGCCAAAGGGTGTCGGCGCGCCGTCGGCGTGGCCGTGGGCGGCCATCTCCTCGTCGGCATCGGCCTGCTCTGGCTCGGCTTGGGCGAGAACAGGCGCGCTGATCGCACTGGAGAGCCCAATGGCTATGGAGATTGCAATTAACTTGGGGTGACCCACGAGGGGCTCCTGCTGTCATCTATCCGATGCGCCACGAAACGGTGCCAGACCTTCTAGGTCGGGGAGCCAGGGCAGGGATGCCCTGGCACCGATGCAGGTGCACGGATTGTCATTTTGAACACACAAGAATGCAGTCTAACGGTGCAGACGCACCGATAGGTGTGGGTTCAAATCAGCAGGATTCGATTTTTGAGGTAGATAGGTGTGGCAGGTGGGGAGTCGTCGACCGCGCCGTGCGCGACCAGCGTCCCCGGAGCGCGCGGCTCGGGAAGCCGCACGTGGAAATTCGTCTGAGCAGCAGCCATCGGGCCAAACGACACGGTCGCATTGGTCAGCACCACCGCCGGGAGGCCGGGCATGCCGTCCGAAGGCCGCTCGAGTTGGCACTGGCAATTGCCTTCTGCGCAGCCGCTCTGGCAGCCGGCATCCGAGCTCGACTCGGCGTGCTTCGACTGCATCTGCGCTTTCTGCTCGTCGGTATCACAACAACACTCATCCTCGCCCTGGGCGAAGACGGAGCTCGCACCGACCGTCACCGCGAGCGCGGCAACAACCACAAACGCCATCGCAAAAACGACGCGCCGCGCGGCCTGGATGTCTGTGACTCGAGAAAGCATATTATTGGCTCTAGCTACAACTAGCACTGCTCAGACTGTACAACGAATAATGTGGCGCACATCATCCATCTTTTCAAGAAAACTCCTCATTCGAACGCAATCGGAGCATCGTCGTCACGGCGAGATCGACGGTTTAGATGCCTCGGCGCCTTGATTTATGAATTACTGGAGCGCACAATTTAGTTAGTCGAAGGCGAGCGAGAGTTCATCTAGGTCCATTCTTCACAAGGTTGTCATGAGCGCGCAAGTTACGGAAAGGGATATGCGGAGATTCGCTTCGCTGGGATACCCTGCATCGGTGCGCGCCAATGATGAGACGGATGCGGAGAGCCTATTAGAGAGCCTCTTGCACGCTCTCAGTTCACCTTCGGCACGCTTAGCTGGTGCTGCCATGTTAGCGATCCAGGCACTCGCTGAGTCGGGTGACTTGGAACGCGTTCTCCAGCATCAGTTATCTGACCCCGTGCGAAGGCGACTCGGCTACCTCGCCGAACGCCTCTCACACGATGTGAGCGCCTCTAGTGCGACCAATCATCGCCTTTGTGAGGTGGGTGAACAGTTGCACGAGCAGGACGACTCCACACGACCTCCGTTGACCTTTCTCGCAACAACGAATCCGACGCTCATGCGGCTCTATATGCGTCGAGCAGATGAAGTGAACCGACATTGGAACGTGTTCAGCAATCCCACGCCTTCCCAATAGCGGCCCGAAAACAAGTGAGTCTGAATGAGCCTTCCTGACATTTCCTCCAGACTCCCGCGCTCCATCGACTCTCCTCAGTCGCGGCGCCTCCGGACCTTTCTTCTACATGTGGACGAGAAACTGGAGCACCCGTGGACCATCACCATCTATGGCTCCGCCGCGGTTGCTTTCTATCTTGCCGATGAAGATCACCAAGAGCGTGCTTATACCCGCGATATCGATATTGGAGACATGGAGCCAGACCAAGTCGAAGAGAACTTCAAGTCCGACATCGTCGACCCTCCGCTGCACTTTCAGGCATATCCATTCACCCAGTGGCTACACCACCCAGATTGGTCGGATGCCGTTGTCGATCTTTCCGATTTGATTGGTACTCACACGCTTATAGTACGTCTTCTTCACCCGTGCGATCTAATCATCACCAAGCTCGAGCGCGCCGCAGATCAAGACTTCGAAGATGCGCTGCTACTGCGTGAACGTTATATCGAAGAGGTCAGCAGCGTTGAAAAGCGTGTTTTCGATGCCGCCAAGTATTACGCCATGAGCAACCGTGCGCGCCGCCAAATCGAATACGCTTTCGAGGGCATTTTCGAACACCCGATTGATCTTAGCGGCCTCACCTAAGAGATCCGCCGTCCCGGCGGCGTCGAGCGTCCAATTTCTTGTTTGGCTCAATGTAACGGCGTTTGAACAATCGGGGCGAAAAGAGAGGATCAAAATGAGCCAAGAACTTTTATGCATCGGACCAGCACCTTGCCTAAGTCCAATCTTGGACGTCGCAGTTATTGCTGCGCAAGAGGATCCTTTTCTTGACAAAGAACTCACTTCTTATTTTGGCGATCAAGCGGGTGAGCTTGAGGCATGGGCAGTGGTCGACCGGCAAGAACGGACTACAGAAAAACTATTTTCCGAGGCGCAAAAGGAGTTGCGATTCGGAGAGCCATTTGAATCGACGAGGCTCGGGCAGATTCTGAAAGTGATCTGTGATGAGAGTCGGCTCTTAATTCTTTTTTATGGTTCCGAATACGAGAACTTGCCAAGCCTGAACCGTGATTGTGACGAGTTTCTCGACGCTATCGAGACTCAACTCTCACGGGGGATTGGCGAGATTTACATGACTCGAGTCTTGTGCTGGTAACCGTTGCCGTGGCCCCCGTTCAAACTGCAATTCGCTGGTTGGTCATGGGCCGGCAAGATGCCGGCGCTCCCTAATCACCGACCGTGTTGATCGGCTCGCCGGCCAAAAACGCCTCGATATTGTCGACGGTGGTGTCGAGGATGCGGCCGATGGCTTCTTTGGTGTTGAAGGCGCTGTGGGGAGTGATGATGACGTTGCGCATGTGCAGCAGGACGTGGTCGGCCAGCAGGGCCTCCAGGTCGTGTTTTTCGCGGAAGATGCGGCGCAAAAGCTGGGCCTCCTCGCGGATGGCGGGCTCCTCGGGGAGCACGTCGAGGCCGGCGGCGGCGACCTTGCCGCTGGAGAGTGCATAGAGGAGCGCCTGGCTGTCGAGGATCTTGCCGCGGGCGGTGTTGATGAGCACCACGCCGTCTTGCATCTTGTCGAACTCCTCCCCGCTGATCATGTGGTGGGTCTTGTCGTTGAGCGGCACGTGCAGGGAGATGATGTCCGAGCGCTCGAGCAGCTCGTCGAAGCCGACGTACTCGAAGCCGAGCTCGGCGGCGAGCTCTGGGTCGGGCTGCACGTCGAAGGCGATGGTATTCATACGAAAGCCGCCCGCCATCTCGATGACGCAGCGGCCGATGTCGCCGGTGCCCACGATCCCCAGGGTCTTGTCGCGCAGGTCGAAGCCGCGCAGGCCCTGCTGGGAGAAGTCGCCCCGGCGGGTGCGGTCGACCGCCTCGACGATGTGGTGGCTGAGCGCCAGCAGCAGCGCGAAGACGTGCTCGGCGACCGTGTTGGTGCCGTAGGTCGGCACGTTGGAGACGGTGACGCCGCGCTCCCTGCAGATGTCGGTGTCCACGTGGTCGAAGCCGGTCGAGCGGGTGGCGACCATCTTCACCTCATCCAACTCGGCGAGCACCTCGGCGTCGAGCTCGGAGTAGATGAACACCGAGACGATGTCGGCGTCGGCGAAGTCGGCGACGTTGTCGGCGCTCAGCGGCTTGGTGGTGCAGCGAACGTCGTGGTCCTCGGCGAGTCTGTCGAAGCTGGCTTGCTCCCACGGCTCGGCTTCAAAAACACAGATCTTCATCGGGCTCTCCATACAATTCAAAGTAGCGCAGCTAAGTTGCGCCCTTCAGACCCGATGTCCAATGCGATTCGCAGCGGATGACGCAGATGCGCTGATTTGGATGCGCTGATTTGGATG
>JBKGZI010000023.1:0-27268 GCA_046545675.1 Persicimonas sp. | reverse complement strand
TGAGCGTCGACCCTTACCGAGGGTGCGCTTCGCCGGCCGCGCAGAGCGCGTCCGGTCTCTTGTAGTAGATCGATGAGCGTCGACCCTTACCGAGGGTGCGCTTCGCCGGCCGCGCAGAGCGCGTCCGGCTGTGCTTACCCCCGGCTACGGTTTGGTCTTACGCTCCCTCGAAGCCCATAGCCAAACCGTAGAATTCCACAACCGTCATAGGAGTCCCCCATGTCCCCCACACGCCCCCGTCTCGGCGTCAACGTCGATCATGTAGCCACCGTGCGCCAGGCGCGCGGCACGCCCTACCCCGACCCGGTGACCGCGGCCTCGCTGGCCGAACTGGCGGGCGCCGATCAGATCACCATCCATCTGCGCGAAGATCGCCGCCACATCCAAGATCGTGACGTGCGTGTTCTGCGCGAGACGGTCAAGACCCGGCTTAACCTTGAGATGGCCGCCACCGACGAGATGCTCGACATCGCGCGCGCCATTCAGCCGGATATGGTCACCCTCGTGCCCGAAAAGCGCGAGGAGCAGACCACCGAGGGCGGCCTCGCCGTGGCCGACAACCGCGAGCGACTCGGCGAATACCTCGAGGCGCTCCGGGAGACCGGCGCTCATCTGAGCCTGTTCATCGACCCGGATATCGCCCAGATCGAGGCCAGCAAAGAGCTGGGCGCCGACATCGTCGAGCTGCATACCGGCGATTATTGCGAGGCGGCCGCCGAATTTACCAACCGCCAGCGCCCCAGCGACTTCGACCGCCACGAAGAGCTCCAAAAGCTCGTCGACAGCGCCAAGCGCGCCGCCGAGCTCGACCTCGTCGTCGCCGCCGGCCACGGCCTGGACTACAAAAACGTCCTCGCCGTCGCCGCCATCGAAGAATTCGAGGAGTTCAACATCGGCCACAGCATCGTCTCGCGGGCCGTCCTCGTCGGCTTCGAACGCGCCGTCGCCGAGATGATCGAAGCGCTCGCGCTAGGCCGACGGTCTACGGGCAAATGAGAAGGAAACCCCATGAAACTCGTCACCCCCGATCAAATGCGCGAGATGGATCGCCAGACCATCGAAGACATCGGTGTACCGGGGATCGTATTGATGGAGCGCGCCGCCCTGGGCGCCGTGCAGGCGCTGTTGGAGTATCTGCCCGAAGGCGCGATCGGCCAGATCGGCTTTTTGTGCGGCGGCGGCAATAACGGCGGTGACGGGCTGGCCATGGCGAGGATCGTCGCCGAGGACGGCTACCAGCCCGTCGTCGCGCTGCTCGGCGACGCGGATTCGCTTCGCGGTGAAGCGGCAAAGAACCTCGAGATCGTACGCAATCTGGACATCCCCGTCGTCGAGCTGGGCGATGCCGAGCCCGACGAGGTCGGCGATAGACTCGCCGAGCTGGGCTACTGCCTGGCCTGGTCCGACGCGCTGCTCGGCACCGGCCTGGACCGCGAGGTCGAGGGCCGTTATGCGGCCGGCGTCGAGTTCTTGAACCGCCAACCCTTTGTGTTCTCGGTGGACATCCCCAGCGGTATCAACGGCTCGACCGGCCGGGTCATGGGCACGGCGGTCGAGGCCGACGCGACGGCGACCTTCGGCGAGGTCAAGCTCGGCCAGGCGCTGTACCCGGGGCGCAGCCATTGCGGCGACCTGCACGTGGTCGACATCGGCATCCCCCCGCATATCTCCGAGGACGTGGGCGATGGTGGCGAGCTCCTCGACGAGGATTGGGCGTTTTGTCGGATGAGCGCCCGGCCACCCGACTACCACAAGGGCAAAAGCGGCGAGCTGCTCATCGTGGCGGGCAGCCACGAGAAGACCGGCGCGGCGCTGCTATGCGCCCGCGGCGCGCTGGCCTCCGGCGCCGGATTGGTCACCGTCGGCACCCACGCGCAGGTCATCCCGCGTGTGGCCACGACCATCAACGAGGCGATGGCCGCCGAGATGCTCTCGCATACCTTCGACGAACACTGCCAGGAGCGGCTGCGTGAATTCCTGCCGGGGCTGGACGCCGTGGCGATGGGCCCGGGCATGGGCACCTCCGACGGCGCCAGGCAGGCGCTCGAGGCCGTGCTCGCCAGCGACGTGCCCGCGGCGGTCTTCGACGCCGATGCGCTCACGATTCTCGCCGGCCAGGACGACTTCACCGAGCTTCGGGCCTTCGCCGAGTCCTCCGAAGCAGTGTTGACGCCCCACCCGGGCGAGATGGCACGGCTGTGCGGCTGTGAGATCGCCGAGGTGCTCTCCGACCCGGTCGGCCTCGCCGAGGGCCTGGCCAAACAAACCGGAGCCATCGTCGTGCTCAAGATGGCCGCTACGGTGGTCGCCGGCCCCGACGGTCAGCTCGGCATCAACAGCAACGGCAACCCGGGCATGGCCACCGGCGGCGTCGGCGACGTGCTCACCGGCGTCATCGGGGCGCGGCTCGCCGAGGGCACCGAGCCGGCCTTCGACGCGGTTTGCCTGGCGGTGTATGCTCACGGCGCGGCCGGCGACGCGGCTGCACGGGACCACGGCGAGCGCGGCATGGGCGCCGTGGACCTCTCCGAAGCGTTAGGCGCCGTCTGGAAGCGACTCGAAGCATGAGCTGTCGAAGTGGAAGTCTCGGTATGCGGCGAATGTGGCCATGGATATGGGTATTGATTTGGGTGGGCGCGGGCGCCTCCGGGTGCTCCGACGCCTACGAGAATAGCGGCCCCTCTGACGAGCTTATCGCCGGCCAACTCTGCGTGCCCTCCTCCGAGGGCTGCCCGTCGGCGGCCACCTTGCGGCGCGCCAGCGCGATCGGCGCCAATCGACTCGATTTCACGCTCATCAACGAAGGGGGCTCGGCCGAGATACGCGTCGAGGCGATCGAAGCGGCCGACGACCGGGACGAGCCTGCCGACGACGCTGATTTTGGCGATGGGGGCTCCGGCGACGTCGGCTCCGGCGATGTCGGCCCCGACGCAGGAGGCGACAGCGCCGGATCGGTGCTTGTCGCGCGCACCTATTCGCTGGCGCCCGGCGAGTCGATCTCGGACCGATTTATGCGCACCGAGCTCTTTACACGCCTGTCGTTCGGGCTGCGCGTATATTGCGATGGGTGCGACGCGCGCCTGGAGTACGCGCTGGCCTCCGAGCCGCTCGAATGCCGCACCGACGACGACTGCAGCGGTGGCTGGCTGTGCAGCGCCGACGACGGCCGCTGTATCGAATGCCGCACCAACGGCGACTGTGCTGACTCTCAGACCTGCGACCTCGCCGACGGCCGCTGCGAGCCCCAGCGATCTTCGGGCTGCGCGCACACCGATGGCAGCGGCTCGGGCGCACCGATGTCGCTGCCTCCCGCGCTATTGCTCGTGGGTCTATTCAGCCTCGCCCTCGCCGGCAAACGACGCCGCGTGTGGGCGACGGCCGCGCTCGCTCTGCTCGCCTCAGGGGTCCTGGATGCGCCGGGCGCCCGAGCAGCACCGCCGCGCGCCGGCATCAACCTGGGCGTCGGATCACGCTTCCTCACAGGCGAGATGGGCGAGCAGAGCGAGCGCGGCATCGGCCTGTCGTTGTCTCAGGAGCTTCGCGGCGAGTATATCGGCGGGCGCGTCGAGCTCGGCGCCAATTACTTTCTGACCGACCAATCCGCCCCGCCGCTGTCGCGCGAATTGCAGCTCTACACCGTCGGCGTCGGCCCCCAATTCTACCTGCCGCTGGGAGCGACCAAGCTCGTCTTCGGGCTCGACTTTCGACGGGTGGGGCTAGTCTCCAACAGCTTGGTGCGGATCACCGGGCCGGAGGTCAACCACAGCGGCGCCGGCGCAACCGTAGAAGCGCGCTATCGTCTGGCCCCCTTTGAAGTGATGGTTCGCGGCGGCTTTCACAGCCTATTCGGGCTCGAAAGCTCGCTTATCAGCGTCGATGTCGCGGTGGGGCTGGCGACCGATTGACCGGTACCGATTGACCCGGCGGGTTACTTCTGGCGCAGGGCGCGCAGTCGCTTTTTGAGTTCGCGCTTGCTGATGACACGCGCCTCTACCAGAAGCTCCGAGACGACCTGGATGACTTCCTTTTGGTAGGCGAGCTGCTTTTTGAGCCGGCGGATCTGCTTTTCGTGGGAGTTGACGATATCCTGCAAGGTGCGATCGTGGGGATCGTCACCGTCCTCCTCCTCGAATAAGTCGAATTCGTCGGAGTCACTCTCGCGGGTCTCTTCGTCGTAGCGGCTGAAGACCCCGCTGACCTGCGGCTTGTCGAAGCCGAACGCGCCGCTTGGCTCCGAGCGATCGAAGCTCGAATTCGACAGGTTGGCCTTCGAGCGCGACAGCTCCGGGGACTGGCCGCCGGCCCCGGCCAGATCGCCGTCGTTCTCGCCCAAATAAGCGTCGAAGTCCTCGAGGGCGCGGGTGATCGAGCCCTGGTCCTGGCCACCACCCGGGAGCACGTCTTTGCCATTGACCGCCTTCGAATTGACGCCTGCTGCAGGCGCACCCTTGCGCTCAGACCCGGAGTTGGAGGCCGAGGAAGCCTCGCTTTCGTCGTCCCAATCGTCGATATAGTCGAACTCGGCGGTCTGCGCGGGATCGGCAGCTCTCGGCTCGTTCGAACCGTCGTTCGACTCACCCTTTTTATCCGACTCTTCAAACACGGAGGCTTCCAGAATATCTTAGGCGGAGTGGCGGTCCCCTGCACGAGCGCATCTTTCGGAGGGCTCGATCAACGTCACCGCACCTCATTCATGATGGACAAAGATTTCATAACTCGGGATAAAAATCAACGCACGGAGCGCGCTACTTCAAGCGCAAAGCCACAGGAAACTTGCTCTGGAACGGCGACGGGTAGATGGTTGAGAATACGTCCCCGGCGCTGGCGATCTGCACGCGCTTTCGCTGCCTGCTGGTAACGTGCCGCATTGTGCTATATCAAGCTCGTTGGTTTTGTCTCAATTCGTTGTCTGTCTCGAGGAAGGCCGGATGAATATCATCATCGTCGGTATGGGAGAGGTCGGCCGGCATATCTCCAATGTGCTCGTCGGCGAGAACCACAATGTGGTCATCATCGACATGGACCCGGAGGCGCTCGCCGCCGCCGAGGAGACAATCGACGCGATGTTTCTGCGTGGCCACGCAGGCAACCTGTCCACGCTCCGAGAGGCTGACGCCGGCTCGGCCGACCTCTTCGTGGCGGTGACCGATAATAGTGAAGCGAATATGATCGGGGCGATTCGCGCCAAGCAGCTCGGCGCTCAAAAGACCATCGCGCGGGTCAGCGATCCGGCCTACTTCGAAGAGCACCGCGGCATCATCGCGGGCATGTTGGGCATCGACCTGGTCATCAATCCCCAGGCGTTGCTGGCCCTGGAGATGCACAAGATCGTGCGCAGCACCAACGCAGTGGCCGTCGAGGACTTCGCCGACAACCGCGTCGAGATGATCCAACTGCCCGTCGAGGACGTCGGCCTGGCGATCAACCGCCCGCTGCGCGACGTCAAGCTGCCCAGCAATACACTCATCGCGGCGCTGGTGCGCAACCACGAGCTGCTGGTCCCGGGCGGCGACGACGTCATTCTGCCCGGCGACGAGGTCCTCGCCGTAGGCCGCATCGACCAGATCCCGAAGGTCGAAAAGCTCTTCAAACGCGAGCGGCGCCGGTTCACCAAGCGGGTGGTCATCGTCGGCGGCAGTCTGGTGGGCGCCAACCTGGCCGAGGCACTGGCCAACGACGGCATCGAGGTGATCCTCATCGACAAGGACCACGAGCGTTGCGTCGAGCTCAGCGAGCGGTTGGCCAAGGTGGTCGTCCTGCACGGCGACGGCACCGACGTGCACCTGCTCGAAGAAGAGCGCATGGATCATGTCGACGCCTTTGTCGCCGCCAGCGGTGAAGACGAGGTCAACCTGATGGCCAGCCTCTTGGCCCGGGATCTTGGCGCGCCGCGCGTGGTCGCCATCGTCCACAAGCCCGACTACGGCGCCATCGTCGAGCGACTGGGCATCGACTCGTTTTTGAGCCCCCGTATCGAGGTCGCCAAGCAGGTGCTCAAATACGTGCGCGCCGGCGAAGTCGTCGGCATCACTCCCATCCTGGAGGGCAAGGGAGAATTCCTCGAATTCATCGCTCCGAGCCAGGGTCGAATCGTGGGCAAGCCACTGCACGAGGTCGACTTTCCCGAGCAGGCGAATATCTGCGCGGTGGTCAACCAAACCGGCGCGGTGGTCCCCAGCGGCGACTCCATCATCGAGGCCGGTGACCGAGTCGTGGTCTTCACCACCCCGAAAAATCGGCGCTCCGTGGAGAAAGCCTTCCAAACACCTCGCTTTTTGCTCTGAGCGGCCCCGTCCAAGCGCCCTCGCCGCCTGACTACCGACGACAAGCTGTAGCGACATGAATTATAAGAGAATCTCACGTCTGATCGGTATTTTGCTCGTCGCGCTGGCCGCGACCATGCTCACCAGTATTCCCTGGGCGTGGTATTTCGGCGAATCCTCGACCATCGTCGCGTTTCTGATCAGCTCGGCGGTCACCGCCGCAGCCGGCGCCGGCGCCTGGTGGTGGGGCCACCACGACACCGGGACGATCTTTCGCGCCGAAGCGATCTTGGTCGTCGGGGCGAGCTGGCTGCTCCTGGGCGTCTTCGGCGGCCTCCCCTATATGCTCGACGGGGTGTTCACCAACCCCGCCGACGCCTACTTCGAGACCGTCTCCGGGTTCACCACCACCGGGTCGACGGTGATGACCGACATCGCCGCCCATTCCATGGGCCTGCATTGGTGGCGAGCGCTGACGCAGTGGCTCGGAGGCATGGGCATCATCGTGCTCTTCGTGGCCATCTTCCCCCAACTCGGCGTCGGCGGTAAATTCCTCTTCAAATCCGAAGTCCCCGGCCCGATCACCGAGGGCCTCAAGCCCAAAATCAAATCCACCGCCGCGATCTTGTGGTGGCTATATGTAGGCCTGACGGTCCTGCTCGCCTTGCTCTTGAAGCTGACCGGCATGACCTGGCACGACGCCGGTACGCATGCGTTGACCACGATGCCCACCGGCGGCTTCTCCCCCAAGGCCACCTCGGTGGCCGAATTCGACTCGGCCACCGTCGACTATATTATCACCTTCTTCATGCTCTTGGCGGGTATTAACTTCGGGCTGTACTACGAGGTCCTCCGCGGGCGCTTCAAGTCGTTTTGGCGCGATCGCGAATTATGGATTTACCTGGGCGTCATCGCCGTCGCCACTGTGATGGTGACCATCAATCTCTATGCAGGCTCGGCCCAGGCGCACCACGAGTCGGTGCTCGACAGCTTCCGCTACGCGGTCTTTCAAGTCGTCGGTGTGATCACCACAACCGGCTTTGGGACAGATGACTTCAACCTCTACCCGCCGCTGTCGCGCCTTCTCTTGGTCATGCTCATGTTTATGGGGGGGATGGCGGGCAGCACCGCCGGCGGCATGAAGATCATCCGGCTGATGGTGGTCGTCAAAGCCATCTATGCCGAGATCTACAAGACGTTCCGGCCCCAGGCAGTTATGTCGGTACGGGTGGGTCGCGGGGTCATCCCGCGCGATACGGTCCTGGCCATCCTGGGCTTCTTCGCCCTGGGAATCTTGGTCTTTGCGCTGTCCAGTCTCTATATGGCGGCGTTGGGGATGGACATCGTCACCGCGACGAGTTCCGTGGCCGCCACACTCTTCAACATCGGGCCGGGTCTGGCACGGGTGGGCTCGGTGGAGAGTTTCGCGTTCATCCCGACCAGCGGCAAGATCCTACTCAGCTTCTGCATGATCCTGGGCCGCCTCGAGTTCATGACCATCCTCGTCCTGCTGCTCCCGGAGTTCTGGAAGCGATAGGCCGGCGGCCGGCCGAAGCCCCAGGACGATCTCGCTGCTGTGGCTGTCGGAGTCCCCGTCACGCTCGATGCTCAGCGTGCGCTCGAGGGTGATATCCGCGGCGAAGGCCCGGCCGGTGTCGATCTCCACGAGCACCAGCCCCCGGCCAGCTCCCTCGACGCGAAACCCAAACTCCGCGTCTGCGTCGGTGGCGTCTCCCTCGGTGAGCATCTCGAATTGCTGGCGGATCACACCGAGGCGACGGTCCTGGTGGGTCATCGTCCCCACGAAACGGTTATGGACCTCGAAGCGACCGGTCGCCGACAGGCTCACGTCGGGCTCCTCGACGTGGATCGGCTGGCTATACTCCCATGTATCGCCGGAGTTGACGGCCCCGGCGAAAAAGCGCGGAGTCAAAAACGCGTGACCATCGCGCACCAGGTACAACGTGCGGCGAGCCTGCGGATTGGGCACCTCGCGCCATTGAAAGCCGCTGGGCTCGCCATTTTGGAGCACGAAGCTGCGCGTTATCGAGCCGCGCACCAGATCCTCGACCTGCGAGGTGATCCCCTCACCGACACGCCCCTCCTCGACGCCCAGCACCTCAGCGTGGGCGTCTTTATATTGGCGAGTGACCGCCAAGACACCCTCGCGGCGCTCGTCGTCCATCTGCTCGAGGTCTTCGGGGCTGGCCGGCTCGACGGTCTCGTCGAGCGCGATATGGACCCGGCTGCCAAGCACCCGCTCGCCGCCGGTCTCGTCGTCGCGGCGCGTGGTTTGACTCAGCGAGAGGTGCAGCTCGCGCGGCTCGGCTGCACGATGAGAGAGTTCGACGCCCACGACCGTCTGATCGACGGCGTCCTCGGCGACTTCCAGCGGCTCGAACGCTTCCAGGGGCCGGTCTTGGCTCTCAGCTTCGTCGGGGCCGGGCTCGCCGGCGAGCGCCATATAAAACCCGAACGCCCCCAGACATAGCGCCAGCGCAAAAAGCGGCATCAGCCCCTGGCGCGTCTTGGTGATGGTCGGAAATGGCTGGGAGGAATCTTGCTGCTGGGTCACGTCAAAACCGCGTATCTTGGTGGAGGGCCAATGCTCTTTGTCGGTGGCCGGATTCCGGACGCCGGGTGCTAACGAGATGTCTGTAATACCGGCACACGAGCGCGTCAAATACGAAGCTACTCGCCTCGCAAGGCCCAGCCGAGCAAGAAGGCCGCACCCACCAGGCACATCATCACGAAAAAGTACGTCCCGTCAAAAGCGCTGATATCGGCCACAAATTCCATTCGGATTCCCGATGTCGCGCTCTATAAGGAGACGGCCCGAGCGAATGCCTCGACGCGCTCGCGCACGGTCGCGCGCGCCGCTCGAAGCTCGTCGGCCGAAGACACTTTAGTGCCCAAGCAGGTCAAGACCGCGTCGAAGGGGCCCGGCTCCATGCCCAGGCCAATAGCCGGGCCCGCGCGGCGGCTGCATTCGAGGCCCTGGCCGGCGCGCATCTGGCCGAAGACGCCGTCCTCGGCCCGGTAGGGCCAGTCCCGCTTGAGTTCGAAGTAGGCGCCGGCTGCCTCCAGCGCCTGGGCGCGTTGGACGCAACGCGTCGGCGGGTCCATCCCGTTGATATCGGCGGCGCGCTCGAAGAGTTGCCGTACAAAACGCACGTCCGTGATGACCAGCCCGTATAGATAGCTATCCCCAATCGCCTGCACCACGAGCATCTTCTCGCGCCCGGCGAGCAGATCGTGGGCCGCGCATAGGTACTCTTCGCAGGTCTGGCGATCGTAGACGCCGCAATCTCGGCCGTCGACGCCGTCGTTTTGTAGCGGATGGACCAGGCAGCCGACTCTATGAGAGCGAGGGTCGCTCCCGGTGCGGTCCTCGTAGCCCAAAAGCCCCAGGAACGGGCAGTTGGGCAGCTCGGAGAGCAGCTTTTGGTCGGCGCGGGTCTCCTCCCAGCGACGCGCAAACGCGCTCAGCGAGTCCCGCGAACCCACCTCGGCCTCCTGGGAGAAGGCCAGCGTACGCTCGGCGATCCGCTCGAGCGTGGCCGCCTCGGTGCTGTCGGTGCGGTTGTACATCCCGCAACACGCCCCGCAACTCTTGTCGGCGTCGGGATGGCAAAGAACGTCAGGTACGTCGCTCACAGGGCTAGTCGCTCACTTCGGCCGAGTTGCATTCTTTTTGCGGGTTGAGCTCGCGGGCGCCCTTGGGGGCCTCGAACTTGAAGCCGCTGCTGGGCAGATTCTTGTTGATCTTGGCCTTCTGGAAGTTGATGGCGTTGGTATTGCCGTACGGGTCGAAAACCGTGGTCTTCTGGACCTGGAAGGTCTCGGCGTCGAGCTCGAAGATCAACTTCGAATACTTCGAGGTCGGCTCCTTGGGCACCAGCTCGAGCACCGGCTGCTCGGCGGTCGATGCGTCGGCGAAGCTGACGTCGAACTCCTCGAGGAGGTTACCCTGGCCCATCAAAAACTTCAGGCTGGTGGGAAGCTGACTCTCGGCCAGGCACTTTTTGAAGACCTGCTTGAACTCTTGCTCGTAGATCCAGAAGGTCGCTCCATCGCTGACCAGCACCTTCTCGCGCGCGCCGATATCGCTCTTCTTGAAGTCCGCCGACTTATAATAATCCCAGCGCATCTGGCCGGGCTTCTTGAAGTATACGACGCCGTGGCTCTTCTTGGCCGAGCCGGCGGCGACGTCCGTATAGGTCTGCTTGAAGCGCGCCTGGTAGTCGTCGGTCTCCTTGTAGAACTTCTGGACGCGCTCGGCGACCTGGTCGGCGCTCATGTCGGCCGGCCCCTGCCCCTTGTCCTGGGCGAAGGCCTCCGAGCCCAACGTGGCGATCGAGCCGAGGGCGAGGACCAAAACGGCCACCATGAAGCGCGATACGCGGTGTGGCGATAGATGAGATTGGGTTGCTTTTATCATCGGTAGTTCCACTTGATCTCGAGTCGCTTTATAGAATCTGGGCTCGCATTGAACTTCGACGCACGGGTTGGCCGTTTATGCAAAACCGGGGCAAAAAATCGTGGCGGGAGCGAGTCTGACAGCCTCCCCGCTCAGGAGACCAACTCTTCGCGCTCCAACTCGGCATCGCTCAACTGCTCGATGAGCACGCTGATCACTTTCTTGGGGTCTCCCTCGAGCACGCGGAAGCGCAGCCTTTCCCACAGCACCTCTTCGCCCGGCTCCGGCACGCCGCCGGCCTGGGCCATTAAGAAGCCACCCAGGGATTCGTAGTCCGGATGATCGGGGAGCTCGAGCGAGAAGTAGTTTTCGACCTCATCGATCGGCACGCGGGCGTCGACGCGCACGGTATTCGCGTCGACGCGGACCATCTGAGCGGGCTCGACGTCGTATTCGTCCTGAATATCACCGAAGATCTCCTCGATGATATCCTCGAGGGTGATCAGCCCGGCGGTGCCGCCGAATTCGTCGACCACCAGCGCCATATGCATGCGCTGGGACTGAAACTCGGACAAGAGCTCGGCGACGCGTTTGGTCTCGGGGACAAAATACGGCAGGCGAAGATAACTGCGCAGATCGAATCGGCCCTCGCCGCCGCTGGCCATGACGGTCAACAGGTCTTTGGCGTAAAAGAATCCGACGATCTCGTCGACGTTGCCGTCATAGACCGGCAGCCTGCTGTGGCCGCACTCGACGAGCACGGCGATGATCTCGTCGAGGCTCATATCCGCCGAGATGGCCACGATGTCGGTGCGCGGCACCATCAACTCGCGGACGAGCGTGTCGGGAAATTCGAAGACCGAGCGCAACAGCCGCTCGCGCTCCTCGGAGAAGCTGCCCTCACGCGCGCCCTGATCGATCAGAAATTCGATATCCTCGGCGGTGACATACGGAGCGGCGTCGCCGTCGACCGGCCCGAAGAGGCGCATCGTCGCCCGCCCCAACCGCGTAAAGAACCACGTGATCGGGTACAGAAGAAGATACGGCACCACAAAGAGGGTCATCAGGCTGCGCGCCACTTTCTGGGCATTACGCCTGCCGAACGCCTTGGGCAAAATCTCGCCGAAGGTCAGCACCAAGAAGGTCGCCACGCCCACCGTCGCCAGGATGATCCAGCGCGTGGCGCCTTCGCCCGGCAGCAGGAAGACCGCCGCGTGGGTGGCTACGGCGGCCGCGGTCAGGTTCATCAGGCTATTGGCGATCAATAGCGCGGTCAAAACCCGCACGGGCCGCTTGCGCCAGATGCGCAGGCCCAGCGAGTTACTCTCCTCGCTCAACTTGCGCGCCTGGGACTCGCTCAGCGTCGATAAAGCTGTCTCTGTCGTCGAAAACAACGCCGAGCCGACGAGGCACAACACGATTGCGACGAGATCCGGTAAAACCGCTTCCAAAATTGGTCGACCACTCGAGTATTGTGATGGAGAGCCGGCCGTGCCGCTCTCCAAGGCAGCCCCCTATAGCACGAGGGACCGCCACACATACAGTTAAAGGAAAAAACGGCCGATTATTCCCTCCGCAGAGTAATTAGGCGAGGGTGCAGAAGTATCGGACCGGGAGCCCTGGAGTGTCAAGATCGAGCCGGCGGCCCGATCAGCGAGGTGCGGAATCTATCGTCGGGCTCGTACCTTACTAGCCAGTGCCGCTCTTGGCTTGAGGGGCCGACTCGACTATAGAAGCCGCCCGTCCGGCGCAGATGCCTGCCGCAGGGCGCCCGCGTTCGTACTTCTCCGTCCACCCACGAGTACCATGGGCCCCGTCGCACGACTTTTCCCGGTATTGTTGCTCAACCTGATCGGGTTCGCGATCGCCATTCCGGTGCTGCCCGCCCTGGCCGGCGATCTGGGCGGCGACGCCGTCGACATCGGCTTTTTATATGCCATCCAGGCGTTCGGCCAATTCGTCATGGCGCCGGTGTGGGGGGCGCTGTCCGACCGCTTCGGCCGGAAGAACACGCTCATCGCGACATTTCTGACCGCGGCAGTCTTCGAATTGCTGACCGCGCTGACCACCTCATTAGGGCTGCTGTACCTCATGCGCCTGCTAGTGGGGATGTGCGCAGGCAACATCGCCACGGCCTCGGCCATGATCGCCGACGCCACCGACGCAGAGTCGCGCAGCAAGGGCATGGCGGTCATCGGCATCAGCTTCGGCATCGGCTTTACGATCGGCGCCGGCCTGGGCGCGGGGATCAGCGTCCTCGCCCAGTCCGGCCCCGGGCTGTGGGGCACCGGCCTTCCCTTTGCCGTCGCCTCCGGGGTGTACCTGCTGGCCAGCGCCGTGGGCCTATGGCTGCTGATCGAGCCGGCCAAAGATGCCGCCAGCCGAGCCAAAAACCGCGTCAAGGTCGGCGCCAGCGCCATCGTCGAGCAGCTCAAGCGCCGGCCTGTCTTCGTGATGTGCACGCTCTTCTTCTTCTACACGCTCGCCGTGACCATCCTGGAGGGAACCTTCTTCGTCTATGCGGAGGCGGTCTTCGATTGGGAGGAGAAGGAGGTCGGTCTGGTCTTCGCCGGCCTGGGCCTGTTGATGGCGGTCGTCCAGGGCGGCATCGGACGTATCTCGAAGATCATCGGCGATCGTATGATGATCGGCGTCGGCATCCTGCTGCTCGCCGTCGGCCTGGCGATCGCCCCGACCACGGGAACCGTCTGGTTCATGCTGTCCTTCTTTGGCGTGGCGACCATCGGGCGCGCGCTCATCCACCCCGGTGTCTTGTCGCTGACCTCCGCGCTTTCGGACAACCCCGGGGAGACCGGCAAGATCATGGGCGTGTTGCAGTCCTTCGCCAGTCTGGCGCGCATCATCGGCCCGGCCATCGGCGGGCTGATCTTTCGGGAGATCTCGGTCGAGGCGCCCTTTTGGCTGGCCGGCGCCCTGTTGCTGATCGCCGGGGTGTGGTGGTGGGTGGCTTCGCGGCGAATTCGTTTCCACCAATAGCCCCCCAAGCTGACTCGAACACGCCCATCCCTCCCCACATTCCCTCTAGTCAATCCCCGGCTGATTTGGTACTCACTGAGCAGTGGTTTTGGAGTGACTGAATCCCGATTCATTTCAGCACATTCGGAGCCGCATATTTTTCGGGGATCGCGCAGTTTTTGCGCCCTCCGAGCGGCCCATCGTACTGACGCTTGCGGGCCGTTTTTGGTCGCCAGATCAGGCCCAAGTATTTGTTGACAAGCCGTTCCAGTGATGGGATAGAAGGGCCGGTTTTCGACGGGCCCGCGAGACCGTCCCGCGCCGCTCGAGTCGTCACCTGGAGTCAGCATGCCATCTTTCATGAACACCAGATTTTTATTTGCCTTCATCATCGTTGTCCTGGCACTCCTGATTGGATTTGCTGCCTGCGTGGACCCACGTGAAGGCTACGCTCCATCTCAGCCGGTGGCGTTCAGCCACCAGTTGCATGCCGGGGACAACGAGATCCCCTGCCAGTACTGCCACACCAGCGTCGGGGAGAGTCCCCATGCCTCGGTGCCCAGCGTCAACACCTGCATGAACTGCCACAGCCAGGTCGGCGGGCGCACACCCGCCGGACAGCGCGAGATCAAAAAGATCAAGGATGCCTGGACCAACAACGACCCGATCGACTGGGTCAAGGTCCACGACATGCCCGATCACGTGAAGTTCAGCCACGAGCCGCATATCGGCTCCGGGTTGGACTGCACGGAGTGTCACGGTCAGGTCAACACCATGGACGTCGTCTCGGTGCAAAACGAGTTCAATATGGGGTGGTGCGTCAACTGCCACCGCCAGCCCGAGCACAACGCCCCGGTCGATTGTGTGACCTGCCATTATTGAGTTTGCCGAGGAATTGTTTCCGCTGGACTTATTCCAGCGACTCATCACACCCCCGAAGCCGACGGCGGCTCTGATATGGCAGCCGCGGCCTCGACACAACACGCAAGATTGTCGTCATGAGTGACAAGCCAAAGAACTCCGATCTCCCCAGACACGCCCAGCCCCAACCCGGGGCGGAGATCGCCATGCGCACCCGCGAGGACGGCGGCGTGACGGTCAGTTTTTCGGACGGTTCCGACGACCTGGACGTATCGCGCCGCGAGTTCATGCGTATTACGGGTGTCGCGGCGGCCTCGGCCGCCATGGCAGGCGCGGCCTGCCGCAACCCCAAGGAGACGATCGTACCCTACGTCGACCGGCCCGAAGAGGTCCGCATCGGCCAGGGCAACTATTATGCGACCGTCTGTTCGGGCTGCTCGACCCAATGCGGTATTCTCGTCGAGACCCGCGCCGGCCGCCCGATCAAGATCGAAGGGAACCCGGACCACCCGGTCAGCCGTGGGGCAACCTGCGCGCGTGGCCAGGCATCCTATCTGCGCCTATACGATCCGGACCGCCAGCAAAAGCCGCTCAAGGTCAGCAAGGACGACCGTCACGCGGAGTTGGACTGGCAGACCCTCGACCAAGAGGTCATCAACGCGCTGGGCAAGGCCGGCCGCTCCGGCGGCGTGCGCATCTTGACCTCGGCGATGACCGGAAGCGCCCAGCAGGCGCTCATCGACGAGATCACCGGCGCCCTGCCCAACGCGCGCCACTATACCTATGACCCGCTGACCTCCCAGGCGGCCACCCAGGCCAACGAGCTCGCTTACGGCCAGCCGCATCTGCCTCATTATCGCTTCGACAAAGCGAGCATGGTCGTCTCGCTGGGCAGCGACTTTCTGGGCACCTGGCTGTCGCCGGTCGAATTCACCAAGCAATTTACGTCTCGACGCAGTCTGCGCGAGTATGAATGGGGTGACAAACAGGGTCAGCCCGCCGAAATGTCGCGCCTGGTCGCCTTCGAAGGCCATTTGAGCCTGACCGGCTCGAACGCCGACGACCGCTACCGCGTGCGCTACTCGGATCTGCCCTACGTGGCGCTGGCGCTGGCCAATCAGGTCGCCGCCAACAGCCCCCGGGCGACCTCCGCGATTCGCAGCGCCCTGAACAGCTTCACCGCCGAAGCCGTCGCCGAGCGCGTCGGCGTTCCGGCCAGCGTCCTCGAGACGGTGGCCGAGGAATTGTCCCAAAACCGCGGCGAGAGTCTCGTCGTGGCCGGCGGAACCGCCAGCAGCACCGAGGGCGGCATCGCCCTGGAGACGGCGGTCAACCTTCTCAACCTGCTCTTGGATAGCGACGGCAATACCATCGAGCGCACCCGGGCGAGTCGACAGACCACCGGAGGCTTCGGCGACCTCGAATCGCTGATCAGCGATATCGAAGGCGGCGACGTCGACGTGCTCATCATCGACCGCACCAACCCGGTCTACTCGGCTCCGGCCGGCGTGGACATCGCCGAGGCCCTCGAGAACGTGCCGCTGGTGATCAGCACCAGCGACCGCGTCGACGAGACCGCCATCCACGCCGATTATCTGGCCACGGGCAACCACGACCTGGAGTCGTGGGGAGACTCGAACCCCTACGCCGGGGTGTATTCGGTGCGTCAGCCGACCATTCGCCCGCTCTACGACACCCGCGCGTTCGAAGAGAGCCTGATGGTGTGGTTCGCCGGCAGCAAGCTGGTGCCCGCGCTCGAAACCTATCTCGAAGCGCCCCAACCGCCGGCCGGCAACCGTCCGGGCAACGCCCCGACCCACGACGCCGGCGCGTGGTATCGCTACCTGCGCAACCACTGGCAGACCCAGCTTTACCCGCAGGCTAACGCCGTCGCCGACTTCGACGCCTTCTGGACCGACGCGCTGCGCAACGGTGTCTGGGAGCTCGACCAGCCCGCTGAACAGGCGCCAAACGCCAATATCGGCGCCATGCTCGGCGCCCTGCCCGATTCGGTTCCCGCCGCCGGCGACAAGGATCCGGGCGACTTGAGCCAAAAAGAATTGCATATGTTCGCCAGCATTCCGCTCTATGACGGAAGGCCGGCCAACAACGGGCACCTCCAGGAACTGCCCGATCCGATCAGCAAGCATGTGTGGGGCTCGTATGTCAGCGTCAGCCCCAAGACCTTCAAAGGGGCGGGCCTGGAGATGGGCGATGTCCTCGAGATGACCATCGAGTCCGGGGGCCGCAACTTCCAGCGCCGCTTCCCGGTGATGATGCAGCCGGGCATGCACGACGACGTGATCGCCATCCCGCTGGGCTACGGACGCAGCCGCGCCGGCAAGGTCGGCTCGGACCTGGGCGTCAACGGCTTCGAATTCTCGCGGGTCGTCGACTCGCGCCAGATTCTGTCCGGCTTCGACGTCAGCCTCGGCAAGACCCGCGAGACCGTCGACGTGGCGGTTCCCCAGGGCGCTCAGGTCATCGACCTACACGAGCGGCCCTATATGGCGACCGCCTCGCTTGCTGCCTACCGCGAAGACCCGGCCGCTGGCATCCACCAGCATCCGCCGCTTCCGGACCTGTGGGAGGACCACGATTACGACCCGCTCAAATGGGGCATGTCCATCGACATGACCACCTGCACCGGTTGTAACGCGTGTGTCACTGCCTGCCAGGAAGAAAATAACGTCCCCGTGGTCGGCCGTCAGGGCGTCATCGAGGGCCGCGAGATGCACTGGCTTCGCATCGATCGCTATTACAAGCTTCCCGACCACGACGAAGAGTATAACGAGAAACGCCACAGCCTCACCGGTGACCCGATGTACGGCGAGTACCCCTACGTCGAGCTGTCCGAGTATATGGACAACCCGCGGGTCATCATGCAGCCGATGTTGTGCCAGCACTGCGAGAACGCCCCCTGTGAGACGGTCTGCCCGGTTTTGGCGACCATGCACAGCTCGGACGGCCTCAACCAGATGGCTTATAACCGCTGCGTGGGCACTCGGTATTGCTCGAATAACTGCCCGTATAAGGTGCGCCGCTTCAACTGGTACAACTATTCGGAAGACCGCAGCGACGGTTTCCTGGCGCGCCTGTTCCCGGAGCTCGAGGACCACAATCGTCTCAACGTCGAAGAGCCGCTGCCCCTGGGTATGAACCCGGACGTCACGGTGCGAAGCCGTGGTGTCATGGAGAAGTGCACCTTCTGCGTCCAACGCATCCGACGTGCCAAATGGCAGGTCAAGAAGGAAGGCCGCGGGCTTCGCGACGGAGACGTCGTCACCGCCTGTCAGCAGGCCTGTCCGGCGGACGCCATCAACTTCGGCAACTTGCTCGACGAGCGAGCCGCGGTCGCCAAAGACCACGGCGTGGGTCGAGCCTTGTCGCCGCTGGCTGAAATCGGCACCGAATCATCGATTGCGTATCTGACCAGCGTCAGGAACACCGACGCCGACCATGCGTAATCGCGAATCAGAATTTTAGAGTTGCTTCATCATTGGAGAATCATGATTCGCCCCTGACGAGCTGAACCTGTCCGGCGCGAATCACAACGAAGAGTTCAGGCATGGAACGTAGCGAACTCACCGGACTACCTCATTACCATGAGGGTGAAGGCCCACTCGGGGGACCGAAGGCCAAGCGCGAGCCTCTGGTAGCCGGGGATAAGACCTATCACGACGTCTCTGAAGACGTCTCGAAGTTCACCGAGCAGTTTCCCACCAAATTGTGGTGGGCTGCCTTTATCCCCTCAGTGCTGCTCTTCTTGGTGTTCCTCGCCGGTCTGGCCGCTGAAGCGGCCGTCGGCGTCGGTACCACCGGTATCAACCACCCGGTCGGCTGGGGTGTCTTCATCGTCACCTTCGTCTTCTGGATCGGTATCGGCCACGCCGGCACACTGATCTCGGCGATTCTGTTTTTGTTCAACCAGACTTGGCGAACCGCCATCAACCGCTCGGCGGAGGCGATGACCATCTTCGCGGTCATGGTCGCCGGTATCTTCCCGTTGATGCATACCGGTCGTCCCTGGTTCGCCTACTGGCTGTTCCCGCTGCCCAACGGCCGCGGGCCGCTGTGGGTCAACTTCAACTCGCCACTTCTCTGGGACGTCTTCGCGGTCTCGACCTACGCGACCATCTCGATCGTGTTCTGGTATATCGGCCTCGTGCCCGATATGGCCACGATTCGCGACCGGGCCAAGCACCCGCTGCGCAAGAAGATCTACGGCGTCCTCAGCCTCGGTTGGACCGGCGGAAACCGCGCCTGGCGCCACTACGAATCCGCCTATCTGATGCTGGCCGGCCTGGCGACTCCGCTGGTCCTGTCGGTACACACCATCGTTTCGTTCGACTTCGCCGTCTCGGTCATCCCGGGCTGGCACACGACCATCTTCCCGCCGTACTTCGTCGCGGGCGCTATCTTCTCCGGCTTCGCCATGGTGCTTAGCTTGGCGATCGTCATGCGGGTGGTCTTCAATCTCAAAGACTACATCACGATGAACCACATCGAGGCGATGTGTAAGGTTGTACTTCTTACCAGCCTCGTGGTCGGCACCGCCTACGTCACCGAATTCTTCATCGCCTACTACTCGGGAACCACCGGCGAGCGATTCCACTTCGCCAACCGGATGTTCGGCCCGTATACGTGGGCAGCTATTTTGATGTACGGCAACAACGTCATCGTCCCGCAACTGCTGTGGTTCAAGCGCTTCCGGCGCAACATCCCGTTGATCTTCGTCATCTCGATCTTGATCAACATCGGCATGTGGTTCGAGCGCTACGTCATCGTGGTCACATCATTGCACCGTGACTACCTACCCAGTTCCTGGGGCGTATACGACTTCAAGATGGTCGACTTTATGCTCCTGTGGGGCTCGTTCGGCATGTTCATGACGCTATTCCTATTGTTCTGCCGCGTGCTGCCGACCATCACCATGTTCGAGGTTAAAGCTGTCATGAACCACGACAAGGCCGTCGAAATCGCCAGAGAAAGAGAGGAGGCCGCCCGTGGGTGAGAAAGACGACATGAAAGAAGAAGAAGAAGAGAAGAGCTCCGAAGAGTCTGAAGAGACCGAAGAGCCTCGCGAGTCCGAAGAGTCTGAAGAGACCGAAGAGACTGCAGAGGCAGTCTCGGAGGAATCCGAGGACCAGGCCGAAACGGCTGAAGAGGACGCCGACGGCTCCGAGGACTCCGAAAGCCCCGAAGAGGACGCCGAGGATCCCGAGGATCCGTCTGAGGACGCCGAAGACGGCGCCGAAGATCCCGAAGATCCCGAAGATCCCGAAGATCCCGAAGCTCCCGAAGATCCGTCTGAGGACGCCCAAGACGGCGCCGAAGAAGAGGAAGAGGAAGAGGAAGAGCAGGCTGCCGAGGTCGAACAAGCGGAAGCTGAGCAAGCGGACGCCGAGGCCGAAGAACCCGCCGTCGTCGTCGAGGCTGCGCCTCGTGACATCGAGGGGATCGCTGCTTTCTTCGACCACCCCAAGCATCTTATGGCTGCGGCGACCTACGCACGCGACTCCGATTACGAGGAGTTCGACGCCTACTCGCCCTTCCCCATCCACGGGATGGACGAAGCGATGGGCCTGGGACCGTCTTGGATTCCGTGGGTGACCTTCGGAGCCGGCGCGACCGGCTTCGTTCTGGCCAACGCCATGCAGTTCGGCATGATGACCTTCGACTGGCCGATGATTGTCGGCGGCAAGCCTTTTGCGCCGTGGCCATCGTTTGTGCCGATTATGTTCGAATTGACCGTGCTGCTGGCCGGCGTGACCACTGCGGTGGTGATGCTCAAAGCTGCCGGCTGTTTCAAGAAGCCCACGATCATCGATCCGCGCATTACCGACGACCGGTTCGTGCTGTGGATCTCTGCCAATGACGACAAATTCGACGAAGACCGGGTCACCGAATTCCTCGAGGACCTGAACCCGTTGGAAGTCCGAAAGATTGTCAAGGACGTCTAGACCATGCGCAACGCGATCCGCAATACAATGACCGTGCGCGCCGCGATCGGCTTGGCCGCCTGTGCGCTTCTGACCAGTTGCGTCGAGGTGGGCATTCCCGCCGGCGACGACAAGACCTGGGGCGAGCTCAACCCGGCCCAAGGCATGCACTCCTCGCCTTCGTATAAGGACCAGGAGGCTCAGATTCGCTTCGGCGGCGAGCCGCCCTCGATGCGAGTGCCGCCACCCGAGACGGTGCCGCAGGGCGACCAGCCCTACGCCTTTCACGACGCCCCGGACGAGGCCGCTCTGCTGTCCAACCCGGTGCCGGTCAGCGACGAGACGCTGCGGTATGGCGAGCTGACCTACGAGACCACCTGTGTGGTTTGCCACGGCGGCAGCGGCGCCGGAGACGGATACGTCGTCGGCGAAGAAAAATATCCCACCCCGCCGAGCCTGACCACTCAGCGGGCGCGCAACTTCAGCGATGGTGAGCTCTTTCACATCATCACCCACGGCACCGGACGGATGTGGGGCTATAAGAACCAGCTTTACCCGATCGAGCGCTGGGCGACGATCAACTACGTGCGCGCCCTGCAGCGCGCCGAGTATCCAGCGCCCCAAGATCAGCAGTTGGTCACCGAAAAATAAGTACGGGCCGACGAGCGCCCTTAGATGCAGATTCGAGATAGAATGAGTTGATTCGTGAGCACACCGCACCGAGGTGCGACGACTGGCTGACTCATGAATCCAGAGACGAGGCGAAAGCCATGGCTGCAGCAGAACATGACCACCACGATCTCAAGCCCCCAAAGAAGCTCGAGATCGGTAAAAACTACTACGTCGTAGGAGCAGTGCTCGCCGTCATCGGCGCCCTGGCCTTCATCGGCGGACTGGTAGGCGGGATGGGACTTCGTGCCTGGCAGGGCTACCTGATCGGGTTCTGGTTTACCCTGAGCCTGAGCCTATGTGGGCCCTTCTTCGTCGCCACCCAGTATATGAGTGGCGCCGGTTGGAGCGCGTCGATTCGGCGTGTACCGGAGGCATTGGGTTATTTTCTGATCCCGGCCTTCGTACTCGGTCTGGTCGGCCTGCTGGGCGCCCATGACCTGTACCACTGGACCCACGAAGAAGCCGTCCAGGACGCGATCCTGGCCAAGAAGCTCGGCTTCCTGAATATGACCGGCATGACCATCGCCACGGTGGTGTCGTTCGTGGCTTGGATTATCTTCTTCTGGCTGCTGCGACGAAATTCGGTCAAGCAGGACGAGTCCGGCGATCCCAAGCTTTGGGACCGCAACAAGGTCTGGAGCGTGGTCTTCGCGGTCGTCTTCACCGTCGGCTTCTCGTTCATGACCTGGTATTGGGTGATGTCGCTCGAGCCGCATTGGTTCAGCACCATGTTCCAGGTCTACACCTTCGCCGCCCTCTTCCAGGGAGGCCTGGCGTTGATCACCGTGATCATTCTGCATCTGCGCGACGAGGGCTATTTCGGCGACTTCGTCAGCGACCAGCAGATTCACGCCATGGGGAAGCTGGTCTTCGCCTTTACGGTCTTTTACGCCTACATCGCCTTCAGCCAATTCATGCTCATCTGGTACGCCAATATCCCCGAAGAGGACATCTGGTTCGTCCACCGCATCCACGAAGCGGGCGGATGGGGTTGGTTCATCGCGATGTTCGCAACCAAATTTATCATTCCGTTCTTCGCGTTGCTGCCACGCAACAACAAGCTCAATAAATATAACGTGCTTCGCTACACCTGCTACGGGTTGATCTTCGCCTTTCTTTTCGAAGTCTGGTGGTGGGTCTCCTTCAGCGAATTCCACGGCGAAGTCCACATCGTCGCTCCCTGGCTCGAACTCCTCATCGCCGTCGGCTTTGTCGGTGTGCTGATGATTTCGGTGGGCCGCGGACTGTCGGCCGCCAATCTCGTGCCGGTCAACGACCCGTTTTTGCACGAGTCGCTGCCCCATCACGACCACGGCGAGCTGCCCGAGCCCGAGATTGAGGCCGAGCCGATGCCGCAAGCAGACGACCGCAAGATCGAAAGAGAAGACTGAGCCCAGCCAAGACCTCGAAGCAATTGACCGAGCGGCTCAACGCCCCTTCGTCGAAGTAGAACTATGAAAGACGAAACGATTGCAAAATTTCTAAAAGTCGCCCTTGTCGTGGGCGGAGTCTCCGCGCTGGCCCCCGTGGTCAGCGCCCAGGGCATCGGTGTCGCCGAGCTCGATCGAATGTTGATCGAAACTCCCCAGAAGGTCGAGCGCGGCGAAGAGCTCTACGAGGAGAATTGCGCGGTCTGCCACGGCGAAGATGGCCAGGGCAAGAGCGGCATTCGCCTGGCCGACGCCGGCGACCGAACCTTCGAGACGACCGACTTCACCGAGGCCGAGTTCGACTACGGCGGCGGTCCCATCCAGCTCTACAACGCGATTACGTTCGGGTTGGACGAGGCGGTCGTCGGCGAACCCGAAGAGGTGCCGCCCCACCCGCGCTTCGGACACCTGCAATATCAGTCGCGCTGGGACATCGTGCACTACGTGCGAAGTCTGGGACCCACCGAGGAGTTGAGCGATCCGCCGGAGCTGGTCGATGTGGCCCGCGAACGAGCTGAAAAAGGCGTCTGCGACCCCGAGATCCGCGAGACGATCAACGCCAAGGTGACCCCGCAGGGCGAAGAGCAGCTCGCCCAGGGCGAGGAGCTATACGCCAGTAATTGCGTCTCCTGCCACGGCGAAGATGGTAAGGGCGACGGCCCGGCCGCCGGCGCGCTGGAACCGGCGCCGCGTAACTTCATTGACCACGGCCGCGACGATTGGACCAACGACCCCAGCCCGCTGGGCGTGTTCAACGCCCTTAATAACGGCGTGCCCGGCACGTCGATGGCCTCCTATTCGAACCTCCCCGAGGAGGATCTCTGGGCGATGACTCACTACGTGCTCGGCTTCGTCCCCGACGACGTCGCCGTCGAATCGAGCGAAGAGCAAATCCTCGATGCCTGCCGCTCGCTGAGCGCGCCCGAGCCGCCCACACCCGTTTCGGTCGACGTCGCCATGGAGGCGATGATCCGAGACCAGGTCGAGGAGCGCCACATTCGGTTGACCCAATTCGGCACCGTCCAACTCAGCCCGGAGGCCGACGCACAGCGTGGCCAGGCGGTCTACGCGCAAAACTGCGCCACATGCCACGGCTCGGCCGGCTCGGGCCGAGAGTTGGGCCCCTACGGCGCTCAGCCTCCGTTTATGTATCTGCAGGTCAGCGAGTTGGTCCCGGCAATGGCCGGTGGCACCGCCGAGCAATTCGCCGAGCGCTCCTATGCGGGCGCCCACGCGACCCTGCCGGACATGACCTCGGCGGCGATGCTCTCCGAATCGGAGTGGCAAGACCTCCAAGCGTATATCGCCACCTTCGACGGCCGCGGTGAAGTCACCACCGCCCCACAAGATCGTGGCGAAGATGGCGAAGAGGCCGAAGATGGCGAAGAGTCTGAAGATGGTGAAGAGGCCGAAGAGGCCGACGAACAGCAGCCTGCAGAGGGCCAGGAATCCGACGAGGACACCGCCGAACAACCTCCGGCAGAGGACGCCCCCGAAGGCGCCGACTCGCCGGCCGAGGATGAGCGTTAAGACCGAGAGATCCGCCCAAAGGGGCATCCCGAATTCGGGGTGCCCCTTTTGTTTGACAGGCGATCATTAAATAGCCGCAATCTTTGCGCTTTTGGCGCAATTTTTGCGAGGCAGCCGTGCGACGATCGACCGCAATATGACTGGGCTTGCCAAGCCCAGTTAAGGGTTGACTTTCCGGTTGTGCTTATGCACCGTTAGCACGCGCTACTCTGGTACGATTACATATATAGAATGATTGGCGCACAGCCGCTATGACTTCGATCATATCGACCGCCCGACGCGGTCGATGCTGCGGAACACTTGCCTCGCGCAACGCCCCGCAACTCGACTGGAAACACACCAAGCAACGGTGAGACGAAGGCGCGCTTGATTGGCCTTTTTTGATGGACTGGCCGCCCCGTTTACATGCCGAAGTAGAAGATACGATGAGCGTCGACACACAATCCACACGACTGCGCAAGTTCCTGGTTCCCCTGGCCGTCGCCCTGGCGGTGCTGCTGGTGCCCCTTGTGGCATTGGCCATTCCGGGCTCGGGCGATTTCGTCGCCCTGGAGTCACCCAGCGGCCGGGATATCACCGAATTATATAATATCATCGCCAAGATCTGCTTGATCATTACGATCATAGTCGAGGGCGTGTTGCTGGTGGCGATCCTGCGATTCCGGCGCCGCTCCGACGACGAGCAGCCCGAGCAGGTCCACGGCAACCTCAAGCTCGAGTTGGCCTGGACGCTGGCCGCCGTCTTGCTGCAGGTCTACATCGGCTTCGTGACCATCGACGTGATGTTCGACGTCGAGACGCTGCCCGAGACCGAGATTACCGTCGAGGCGATCGCCTACCAGTGGGACTGGGAATTTCGTTATCCCGACCACGGCGGCATCGTTCACCCGGACCTGGTCGTGCCGGCCAACACCAACGTGAAGTTGGAGGTGACCTCGCGCGATGTCATCCACTCGATCTTCATGCCCGAGCTGGGCGTCAAGATCGACGCGGTCCCCGGCCGATTCAACTATTGGTGGTTCAACGCCGACGGGCCGATCAACGCCAACCGGATGACCGACCGACAGATTCAGGCGGCCCCCCGGCAGGCTTATCCGACGACGCGGCCGGATTGGTGGCAGTACTTCACCCTCGACTTCCTGCCCGAGACCGGCCAGAAGTTCTACGTCCCGGAATCCCCGACCGGCAGCGGTCAATTGGAGCGGCGCGTGGGCTATCTGGGCGCCAGCCGCGACGACACCAGCTCGCCTTATTCCGATTATAATGCGGTCGAATACCGGGGCATGTGCACGGAGTTGTGCGGAAAGGACCACTGGGACATGTACTTCCGTACGGTCGCCATGACCCGCTCGGACTTCAACCGCTGGCTCGAAGACAAGCGCACCGGCGGAACCGGTGAGGCTGACGGCGCCGCGCTCTATACGTCCAACTGCGCCTCTTGCCACGGCGAGGACGGCCAGGGTCAGCCGGGCACCTACCCGCCGCTGGCCGGCGCCAAATATACCACTGAGGAAGCCTACGAGCGCGAGCACGTCGAAATCGTCCTCAACGGACTCGACGGCGAAATCGAGGTGCTCGGCGAGACCTACGACAGCGTCATGCAGCCGTTCAACAAGCTCAACGACGCTGAGGTGGCCGCCGTGATCAACCACGAGCGCACCAGTTGGGGCAATGACGGCGACGAGGTCGACGAGGAGTTGGTCGCCGAAGTCCGTGCGGATTTGGACCTGCCGCCCTTCCCGGCCGGCGGCGCCGATCCGGTGCCCGATGACGAGTTGATGGCCACCGGGAAGCGGGTCTACCAATCCTGCGTCAGTTGCCACGGCGACGACGGCGAAGGCCCGGACACGGTGCCCAACTTGGCTCAGAACGCCACGGTCATCGGCGACGTGGAGCGCTCGGTCCAGATTCTGGTCGACGGCGAGGATACCGAGCAGTGGCCCGGCAGCCAGCCGCCGATGGGCCGAGCAATGAGCGACCGCCAGCTCGCCGGCGTGCTGAGCTATATTCGCAACTCCTTTGGCAATGAGGCCAGCGTGGTCCAGCCCGAGGAAGTTGAGCGAATTCGAAACGAATTGCAGTGATCTCGACTTAGAGTTCTTACGCTACGCAGCATCGGGCGAGCCGTTGGTAATTGGGCTGCCCTAAGCGATCAAACTGAGCGACGTAACATGGCTACTCATAGTAAATACGGCTATCTCTCTCCGCTGACGGACAAGGCGAGAAAATCGGCGCTGACCTATGTCCTGGAGTGGTTCTCCAGCACCGACGCCAAGCGCATCGGGGTGATGTATACGGTCTTCGGCCTCTTCATGGGCTTGGTGGGCGCGATTCTGTCCATTCTGATCCGCCTGGAGTTGCAAAACGCCGGGCCGGATGTGATGGGCGCTGAGTTCTACTCGACGCTGCCGGGCATGCACGCCACGATGATGATCTTCTTTTTCATCATCCCGATATTTACCGGCGTGGGTAACTTCATCGTGCCCATCCAGGTCGGCGCGCCGGATATGGCGTTTCCCAAGCTGAACTTGGCCGGATTCTGGTTGCTGCCGCCAGCCGGCATGATGGTGCTCAGCGCCTACTTTTTGACCGCCCCCAACTTCGGCTGGACCGGCTATCCGCCGCTTTCCGACTCCATTTACAACCCATCTCTGGGTGCAGATCTGTGGATCATGGGGATCATCATCGTCGGCACCAGCTCGACGATGGCGGCGGTGAACTTTTTGGCGACTGTCTTCAATATGCGCTGCAAGAACATGACGTTCTTCCAGATGCCGCTCTTTACCTGGTCTGTGGTGGTCACCAGCTTCCTGATTCTGGCCTCCACTCCGGTGCTCACCAGCGCCATGTTGATGCTCACCCTGCAGCGGACCTTCCCGGGCGCGTTCTTCTTCTTCGCACCCGAGGGCGGCGGCGACCCGATTCTGTATCAGCACCTGTTTTGGTTCTATTCGCACCCGGCCGTCTACATCATGATCCTGCCCGGATTCGGCATCATCAGCGAGGTGATCCCGACCTTCTCCAGAAAGCCCATCTTTGGCTATGCCGTCATGGCCTGGTCGATGACCGCGATCGCCGTGCTCGGCTTCTTGGTGTGGGCCCACCATATGTTCGTAACGGGCATCGGCCTGCAGGTGCGGGTGGGCTTCATGATGCTGACCATGCTCATCGCGG
>JBKGZI010000022.1:0-27347 GCA_046545675.1 Persicimonas sp. | reverse complement strand
GCACACCGATCTGGACGACATACGCCTCGCGTCGCAATCATTGATCGAACCTGCGTCTACGGGACACAACTCCGCTTGACTGCTCTGCACGATGGTGTACGATTGCTGTCACGCAGTAAAATCTTTTTGGGGATGCCCGGATACGCTGGGCTAAAATCTTATTGCCGAGGTTTTTATGAAGCGTTCTTTTGGATGGTTGATGTGTGTCTATGTGGCTGCTCTTCTGGGCCTCGCCGCTTGCGGCGAGGCTGCTGATGGTCCGGTGGGTGACGACCAGGTCGAGACCGTCGAGCAGGCAGCTTCGCCCAACTACACCGACGCCGACGGTTGCCGGTATCTGTGCCAGCCGTGCCCGCCCGACCGGATTTGTACCCAGGTGTGCGAGCCGATCGGCAAGTGCGCTGACAAGGCCGATCGCGAGGAGTGCGGCGATACCCTGTGCGCGCCGGGGAAGGTCTGCTGCAACGCCAGTTGCGGTATCTGCACTGAGCCTGGCGGCGTTTGCACCCAACAGGTGTGCGAGGACACCTCGACGCAGTAAGCTGAGGCTTCTTGCCTGATGGGTCGCACGACCCGAAAAAAGCGACCGGTCGAGCCTCTTTGGGCCGACCGGTCGTTTGGCTCTGAGGCGGTGTAGAAAGGGTGCCGGGCTCCCTACAACCCAGTCCGGCAGCGCTTCGTCCGCGGCAACTCGTTTCCGTGCTCCTCGGCGGGCGGAAGGCTTGCCCGCGCTCGTCGCACGAATGCGGCCTGGCATGCCGCGCTCCAGGTCAGGACACCGGCCTGCCGGCCGCTTTGGCGATCGGGCGCAGACGCTCCATCAAAGCTTCGAACATCTCGGGGATCAGCGCCTGATCGGCGTCGCATCGTGCGTGCTCGGGGGCAGGGTGGACCTCGACCATCACGCCGTCGAGGCCGGCGGCCGCGGCTGCGGCGGTGGCGTTTGCCAGCAAAGCGGGGACGCCGATGGCGTGCGACGGATCGACGATCACCGGCAGGTGGGTCTGGTGCTTGGCCCACATCGCGCCGGCGAGGTCGAGGGTGAAGCGGGTCTCGTCGCCGAAGCCGCGGATGCCGCGCTCGCAGAGGATGATGGCGTCGTTGCCGCCCTTGGCGACGTGCTCGGCGGCGAGCAGCCACTCGGTGGGCGTGGCGCCGAAGCTTCGCTTGAGCAGGACCGGGCGCTGCGTGCGTCCGACGGCCTCGAGCAGGGCGAAGTTCTGCATATTTCGCGCGCCGATCTGGAAGGCGTCGACCAGCGGGGCCATTTCATCGACCATCGCCTCAGAGAGCACCTCGGTGACAAATGGGATGTCGTGGGCGCGAGAGGCGCGCTGGAGCATCTCGATGCCCGCCAGTCCCAGCCCCTGGAAGCTGTCCGGGGAGGTCCGGGGCTTGAACGCGCCGCCTCGCAGCACGCGGGCGCCTCGACTCGCCACCTCACTGGCGGCGCGGTCGACCATCTCGGCCGACTCTACCGCGCACGGACCGGCGATGACCGCAAAGGATTGGTCCCCAAATGGAACGTCGCCGATATGCACCACCGAGCCATTCGGGTGTCGCTGGCGGCCGACGCGCGGAAACCGCGACTTTGATGGTGTCTCGGGGCGGTCTGCCTCGAGGGAGATTGTCGATCCTGGGGGGGCATTGTCGCAGAGCATGGTGTGTCTCTCTATGGGCCTATGGCGATTCGAAGGAGGCGATTGAATCGGCGAGCTTCCGGGCGAAGCGCCGGCGAATTTTTCCCGAGGCCGTCCTCGGCACTTGATCGATGATGGCCCAGCGGCGGGGGACCTTGAACCTGGCCAATTGCGCGCGGCAGGCGGCGGCGAGCTCCTCGATGAACCGCTGGGAGTCGGCCTCTCCCGGCCGCGGGACGACGAGGGCGTGGACCAGCTCGCCCCACTCATCGTCGTCGACGCCGACGACGGCGGCATCGGCCACCGCGTCGAGGCTTCGGAGCACGCGTTCTACTTCGGTAGGGTCGACATTCTCGCCGCCGCTGACGATGAGCGCGCTCTTGCGGTGCTCGATGATCAGATAGCCATCGGCGTCGATGCGACCGACATCCTCGGTGCAGAACCATCGGCCTCGAAATCGCGATTGGTCGGACGCACCGTCGGCTGGCTTCCCGCTGGCCAAATAGTCGGCCGTTAGCATCGGACCCCTCGCCCAGATGACTCCGGACTCGCCGGGTTCAGCCGGCGTCCCGTCGGGTCGTTCGACCCTCAATTCAACGCCGAAGAGCGCCTTGCCGGCGGTGTGCAGGTGGTCGTCGCCGTCCGGGCTCGACTCATCCAACTCCAAAGTGGCGAGCTGCGAGCAGGCCTCGGTCATGCCGTAGGTCGGCAGCACGGGCAGGCCTCGATGTCGGGCCTGGCGAAGCTCCTCGGGGCTTATCGGCCCGCCTCCGACGAGCACCGCCCGAAGCTGCGAGGCGATCGGGCCGTCAACGTGGTCGAGGAGTCGGTGGAGCATCGTCGGCACGAATGAGGCCAGGGTGACGGGCCGGCGCGCGAGTACGTCAGCGACGCGAGCGGCGTCGAAGCTCGGGAGCAATTCGAAGGAGGTCCCGTAGATGACGCTGCGCAGCACGATGGCCAGTCCGCCGATGTGGCAGAGCGGCAGACAACACAGCCAGTGATCGTCGGCGCGCCGACCCAGCCGGTTCGCCGAGGCCGTCGCGCTCGCCAGGTGGTTCTGAACCGTCAGCGGGACGGCTCTGGACTGGCCGGTCGTCCCGGAGGTGAAGAGCACCGTCAGCAAATCGTCGGGGCGCAGTGCGGCCGGTGGGCAGTCGCCCGTCTGGGAGCGCCCGAGCTCGTCGAAGGTCACTACCGCGGGCGCCGCGTCGGGCAGGCTGGGTGCAGCCTGGAACAACTCCCCATCGCTCGAGAGCAGATCGAGCGGCACCTGGGTCAGTTGCGCTTCCAATTCGGCGTCAGTCGCTCGTGTGTGCAGCGGAACCAGCGTCGCTCCGAGCCACCAGACGGCGTGGGCGGTGGAGATCCAGGCGAGCGAATTGTCACCGACGATGCCGACTCGCGCGCCACGATCGATGCCGAGGCTGCGCAGATACGCGGCGCGCCGACGCACTTCAGCGGCGAGCTTCGCGTAGGTCCAAGTAGTGCCATCGGCCGCCACAGCGGGGGCGTCCGGGCGGGTCTCGGCGCGTTGTGCGAGCCATGGTTTCATCAGCGTGCCTCCCGTCGCGGGATGAATTGCGGCTCGAAGCCCAGACCCGGTCCGTCTCGGAGCACGAGCCGGCCGCCCGATAGTTTGTCCTCATCCGGAGCGGTATCGGCGGCGAACCAGGGTCCGGTCGCCAGGCCGTGAGGGCCGCCGATCTCGGGCAGCGAGGCGGCGAGTTGCGTGACCGCCGAGCGGCCGACGGCCGACTCCAATAATGTGCTCCAAACCACGCGCACGCCGCGCTTTAGAGCCAATCTGGCGAGCTCGGCGCCTGGCAGGAGCCCGCCCAAGGCGGTTGGCTTGAGGACCACCGCGTCGATCTGGCGGGCGTCGATGAGCCGACGGGCGCGCGAGGTCGGCACGCAACTCTCGTCGGCGGCGATATCCACCGGCGATTTGTCGGCGAGCTCGACCAGCGCCGTGATGTCGTCGCGGGCGACGGGTTGCTCGATGAGGTCCACGCCGCAGTCGGCCAGCGAGCGCGCCACCGAGAGCGCTTCGGTGAGCGTCCAGGCGCCGTTGGCGTCCAGGCGAAGAGCAGCGTCGGGCACGGCGCGGTGGAGCTTGCGAATACGCGCGATGTCTTCGGCCGGAGCCTGCCTTCCGACCTTCAGCTTGATGCATTCGTAGCCGGCCTCGAGCGCCGCGCGGGCGGCCGAGATGCTCTGTTCGACGGAGGTCGCGCCCAGCGTGTATTGGACGGGCACCGCGTCGAGCGGCGAGACGTCTCGGCCGTCCAAGGCGACAAGGAACTCGCGAAGCGGCTTGCCGGCGTGGCGCGCCAGCGCGTCGAGCAGGGCGAACTCGACGCCGAAGCGAAGCGATGGGAGGCGTCCGAGCCCCGGAAAGACCTCGTCGAGTCGGCCGACCGAGTCGAAGTCGCGCTCGGCGTCGAGGGAGCCGACGAATTCGGCACAATCGTCGAGCGTCTCCCGGCTCCAACCCGGCAGAGGAGCGGCCTCGCCGAAGCCCCGCACGCCGGTCGCCTCGTTGGTCCCGTCGATGGTCACCTCGGCGCGGATCATCAACAGCTTTCGAGCGTGCACCGAGCCCGCGCTCGTCACCAACGGGGTGGAGAGCGCGAGCTCGATGGGCTCGCAGACCAGTCTGTGGAGGCGAAACGGCGTCGTCATAGCACGTACCCCAGCGCGTAGAGGAAGCCGAACGCGGCGAGCAGCTTCGCGGTCTGGGCGAGCAACGCGTTGAGATCGGAGCCGGAGAGCTTGTACAGATCCCGGATGCATTTCGCGGCCAGCGGAAGGCTGAGCATCGTCAGCAAGACGGTGGCCGGGGTGTCGCCGAGCGCCCACTGGAGCGCCGGAACGGCGTAGGACGCGCCGATGAGCCCGATATACTGCCAACGGGTCAGCCGCCGGCCCAGCCGCACCGCGAGCGTGCGCTTTCCGGCGGCGCGATCAGTGTCGATATCCCGGTAGTTATTGACCACGAGAATGGCCGTCGACAGCAGACCGATGGGCACGGAGACGATCAGCGCCTCGGCGGACCACTCCAGGGCCTGCACATAGTGGGTGGCGGTGACCGCGACGACTCCGAAGAAGATGAATACGAAGAGATCGCCCAGGCCGTGGTAGCCAAGCGGGTACGGGCCGCCGGTGTAGGCGATACCCGAGGCAATCGAGGCCAGCCCGATCACCAGAATCGGCCAGCCGCCGACGGCGATGAGGTAGACGCCGACCAGGGCTGCGAGCCCGAAGGTCACCGCGGTCGCCCGCTTGACCGCCGTCGGGGTGAGCAGACCGGCCTGGACGGCGCGGGTGGGGCCGAGTCGGTCGTCGTTATCCGCGCCGCTTTGAAAGTCGAAGTAGTCGTTGGCGAAGTTCGTGCCGATCTGGATGAGCCCGGCGCCGACCAGCGCGGCCAGCGCCGGAAGCGCCGAAAACTCACCTTGGGCGTAGGCGACGGCCGTGCCGACGAGCACCGGCACGACCGCCGCGGCCAGCGTCTTGGGGCGGGAGGCCAGCAACCAGGCGTTGGGCGTGGCGGATGGGGTGACGTTCTGGGTGCTCATCACGCTCTCGAATCTCGTAGGTACTCGTTTAAATAGTCGTTGATCTTGTCGGCGACCACGTCGCGCAGGCTCTCGCGCAGCGATTTGTCGGTCTTGCGGTCGGTCTGCACGCGTATGATCTGCAGGCCCGGCGTCTCGAAGGACTCCTGCAATCGACGCCGGAAGCTCGGCCAGTCGCCGGGCTCCTCGACGCGCATCGACGCCAGCAGCGAGGGGTCGATACGACGGCGCGAGGAGGTGGCGAAGTGTCGCTCGTGGACCTCGTCGAAGCCGGCGATCGGCAGGTAGTCGAAGATGGCGCCGCCGTCGTTGTCGACGACGACGACGGTGGCGTCGATGCCGAGCTCGGCGGCGAGTAAGAGCGCGGCGAGGTCGTGGCGCAGCGCGACGTAGCCGGTGACGATGACCGACGGGCCGTCTGCTCCAGCGTCGGCACCGGCGACACGTCGGGCTGCAGCAACCCCCAGTCCTGTCGAGATGATCCCGTCGATGCCGTTGAGCCCGCGATTGAAGAAGACGTCGACTTGCGCCGTGCAGCCGGCCATAAACGTGTCGAGGTTGCGGATCGGCATACTATTCGAGACGAAGAGCGCCGCGCCGTCGGGCAGGCACTCGCCCAGCTCCACCCACATCCCGGGGGCAGAGAGCGCATCGTCGTCGCCGATGGCGCCACCGAGCGTCTGCTTGGCGACGCGAGCGGCATGCTGGTGGAGCTCCAGCCAGTCGGAGCGCGACGATGGGTCTTGTTTGGACGGAACACTCAGCTCGGCGGCGGCGTCGAAGAAGGCGGCCTCGTCGCTGACGATTTGCTGGGCGAGCAGATGCTCGGGGGCGGCAAAATCGCCCAGGGCGCCAACGAGGATATGCTCGGCGTCCTCTGCGCGACGCGCGAACGCCTGGGCCGACCACAGAATCGGCGCTCGGCCGGTTCGAATCACCAGGTCCGGGTCGCCGGCGTGGTCATAGAGGCTGCTGCCAAAGAGGAAGTCGCCGGTGGTCATCACATTCGGCGCATCACCGTCTTGATAGCGCAATCCGGAGGTCGCCTCGGCGATGATGGGCACGCGGAGATGCTCCGAGAATCTCAGCAGCGCGTCGCGATAAGCGGGCCCGCGTCGATCGGCGCCGGCCAGAACGACCGGGCGTTCGGCGCTTCGCACCTGCTCGACGAAGCGGGCGACCACGTCCGGAGGTGCGCTCGGCGTCCCGGTGGTGATCTCGATGAAGGGCCTACCCTCGGGGCGCCCGTCCACTGCCAGCGGCGCGCGCTCGGCCAGGGACGCCGGCACGCTGTCGCGGTGGTCGTCAGCGACGGCGATGGGCTCGAGCGGCTTTCGAAACGGGATGTTCAGGTGAACCGGCCCCGGCTTGGGCGCTTGGGCGCGGGAGAATGCGCGACAGGCCACCGAACGCACGTAGCGAAGCTTGTCGGGGCAGGGCTCGGCGTCGGCGACCTGGTGGAACCAGCGCACGTGCGTGCCGTAGAGGTGGGCCTGGTCCATCGCCTGCGACGCGCCGCAATCGTGCAATTGGGCGGGGCGGTCGGCGCTGAGAACGAGCAAGGGCACGTTGGCGGCGTCGGCCTCGCAGACCGCCGGGAGATAATTGGCCGCGGCCGTCCCGGACGTACATACCAGGGCCACAGGGCGCCCGCTGGCCTGGGCCATCCCGAGGGCGAAGAAGCCCGCCGAGCGCTCGTCGATGATGGAGATATCGTCGATCTGAGGATGCTCGGCGAATTGGACGACGAGCGGCGTCGAGCGCGAACCCGGGGAGATGCACACCGCGCGCAGGCCGCAGCGAGCGAGCTCGTCGACGATCAGCTTCGCCCATAATGTGCTGGCGTTGGCCGCCGAAGGCTCTCGTCCGTCGGCAGGAGTCGATGGGGGCGTGCGCGAGGTGGTCACCGTTAACCTCGACCGATGGCTTGCAGGAGTGGCGCGAATTTATTGCGCGTCTCGTCGAGTTCGATATCGACGTCGCTATCGGCGGTGATGCCCGCGCCGGCAAAGAGCAGGGCGCGGTGTCCGTCGATCAGCCCGCAGCGAAGCGCGACGTCGAACTCGCCATTTCCCTTCGGGTCCATCCAGCCGAAGGTGCCGGCGTAGAGCCCGCGGTCGTAGCCCTCGAAGTTGTCGATGAGCTCGCGGGCGCGCTGTCTCGGGGTGCCGCAGACCGCCGGTGTCGGGTGGAGCGCGTCGACGACGCGAGCGAGTCCGACGCCGTCTCGGAGCTCTCCGCAAATCGTCGTCATCAGATGGGAGACGTTGGCAAGGCGGTGCAATTCGAGCTCGTCGTCGACCTGCAACTTCCGGCAGAGTGGGCGCAGGTGCTCGACGATCATATCCAAGACGAATCGGTGCTCGTCGCGGTCCTTCGTGCTCGAGAGAAGCGCCCGTTCGGCCGCGGCGATGGGCGGCTCGCCCGGCCGACTTCGCGCAGTGCCGGCCAGCGCCATGGTCTCGACGCGGCCGTCTTCGACGCGCGCGAGGCGCTCGGGGGTCGCCCCCACGAATACCGGCCTGTCCGAGTGATTGTCGGCTGCCGGCGAGATCGCAAAGAGGGTGCAGCTCGGGTAGCGCTCCGCCAGCGCGTTCAGAACTGCCCCGACGTCGATGGGGCCGGCCGCTTCGACCAGGGCTCGCCTGGCCAGGACGACCTTGGGCGCGACTCGCTCCTCGACGACCTGGCGCACGCCGTATCGAAAGTTGTCGCGGTCCAGCCAACGGGCGTGCAGCGAGTCGGAAGAGGGCTCGCTGTCACTCACAAGCCGACCGGCGAAGCTACCCTCCCCGCTTTGCAGTTCAAAAGTGGGGAGGATCAAGGTGGGGCTCTTTGCGGGTTGATCCGCCACCTTGATCCTCCCCATCCCTTCGCTACGCTGCGGGCGGGGAGGGATAGCGTCACCGACGATGTGGCTAGTAGACAGGGCCGAACGAGATGGTGGCGCGGGCGTTCGTTCGACCACCGCGCGCCAGTGCTGCCAGGTCGACTCGGCGTCGTCGGCGACGACCAGTGCGCGCACGCCCCCGTCGCGGCGCAAGACGAGCACCTGCGGGATATAGAGTTGGCGGCGCGCAAACGCGCTCCAGGATGGCAGATCGCCGTCTCCCGAGCGGTCCTGTGCGGTGCGGTAATTCGGGGCGAAGCTGGACCATCCCACCATTCGGATAGCGTCGCGAAACTCGGGATCGACGCCTGCGATCACCGCCTCGAGACGCTCGCGAGCGACCTGGAGGTCGGCTCCGTCGGAGTGGATCTCGTCGGCTGGCGAGCCGGCGTCGGCTGCGTAAGCCACACCGATGGCGAGCATCTCGTCGCGTCCCGTCTCGTCACGACCTGGCTTATCGCTTAGAGGCCCTCGCCGATAGATGCATGGCGCCTTATCACTGGCCGCGGTGAAGGCCGCGCGAAGATCGGCGCAGTCGATCGCAAAGCTGGCCACCTCGAAGCTGTTCACCTCGCCGATGTCGGCGGGGGGATGTGGGGCGTGCGTGGGCATCATCGGTGGCTCCTGCGCAGAAAAACGGCCAAATCACCAGTGGCCAGTTCTCCTGTGGCCAGATCTCTGGGGGCGTTCAGTAGTGCCAGGGGAATCGGGTGAAATCCTGCGGGCGCTTCTCGAGGAAGGCGTCGCGGCCCTCCTGGGCTTCGTCGGTGGCGTATCCCAGCCGGGTGGCCTCTCCGGCGAAGAGTTGCTGGCCGACGATGCCGTCATCGGGCAGGTTGAAGGCGTATTTGAGCATCCGCATGGCCGTGGGGCTCTTGGAGTTGATCGTCTCGGCGATCTCGAGGGCGCGCTCCTCCAACTCGGCGTGGGGAATGACCTCGTTGACCATTCCCATCTGGAAGGCCTCCTCGGCGCTATAATTTTTGCCCAGGAAGAAGATCTCGCGCGCTCGCTTCTGGCCGACCTGACGGGCGAGCAGGGCCGAGCCGTAGCCGGCGTCGTAGCTGGCCACATCCGGGTCGGTCTGCTTGAAGACGGCGTGCTCTTGGCTGGCGATGGTCAGATCGCAGACCACGTGCAGGCTGTGGCCGCCGCCGACGGTCCAGCCGGGAACCACGGCCACGACGACCTTGGGCATGAATCGGATGAGCCGTTGGACCTCGAGGATGTGCAGCCGGCCCAGGTCGGTCGGTGAGGCCGGATCGTCGCCCTCGTATTTATAGCCGTCAGCTCCGCGGGCTGCCTGGTCGCCGCCCGAGGAGAACGCCCAACCGCCGTCTTTGGGCGACGGGCCGTTGCCGGTGATGAGCACACATCCCACGTCGGGTTGGCGACGGGCGTGGTCGAGCGCGGTGTACAGCTCGTCGACGGTCAGCGGGCGAAACGCGTTGCGGATCTCGGGCCGGTCGAAGGCGATCCGCACCGCGCCGTGGTCGACAGCCCGGTGGTAGGTGATGTCGCGAAATTCAAAGCCGTCGACGGCCTTCCAGGCGCTCGGGTCGAAGAGTTCAGAGATCATGATCTTGCTCGCTGGCTTGGAGGAACTAGAAACCACCGATGGAGAGGTAGTTTCACGCAACAGAAGATGTAACACTTTTTTCTAGGTGTTCAAGGGGTTTTGAACACTGTGAAGAGCTACGGTGGGTGAACGTTCATCGCTGCTTCCGGGGGCGCGTGGCCCGGGCGGCGGCCGGAGCGTTCAAGAGTCAAAACGACGACTGGAGTCTTCGGCGGAATTTTGCTAAGGCTTCGCCAATTCTAAGCGAGCCTCGGAGGCGTTCGCCTCCCGGCGCAGTCGTTCCGCGAAGTCCGAGGACTCTCCCATGACAGCGAAGTTCAAAGAGACCGGTCTCCCTTCTGGTGAAGCATTAACTTTCGATGATGTGCTCGTGGTGCCCGCCGCGAGTGATGTGTTGCCCGGCGAAGTCGAGCTCGGCACGCGTCTGACCACCAATATCGACCTGCGCATTCCATTGCTGAGCGCGGCGATGGACTCGGTGACCGAGGCCAAGACCGCCATCGCCATGGCGCGCGAAGGTGGCATCGGCGTCATCCACAAGAATTTGAGTCCCGAAGACCAGGCGCTGGAGGTCTCGCAAGTCAAGAAGGCCGAGAGCGGCCTCATCTTGGACCCGATCACCGTCCACGCCTCCGACCCGCTGTCCGAGGCGCTCGCGCTGATGCGCGCCCACGACATCAGCGGACTTCCGGTGGTCGAGGGCAAGCGCGCGGTGGGCATCTTGACCAACCGCGACGTGCGCTTCGCTCAGGACCTCGACCAGCCGGTCGCCAATTTGATGACCAAGGACTTGATCACGGCCGAAGAGGGCATCTCGACCGAGACCGCCAAGCGGCGCATGCACCAACACCGCATCGAGAAGCTCATCGTCGTCGACGACGATGGCGAGTTGCTCGGGCTGGTCACCATCAAAGACATCGAGCAAAAGGAGAGGTACCCAGGCTCGGTCAAAGACGAGCACGGCCGGCTTCTGGTCGCCGCGGCGATCAGCGTCGGCAGTGATCGCGATGAGCGCGCCGAGGCGCTGGTCGAGGCCGGCGTCGACGTGCTGGTCATCGACACCGCCCACGGCCATTCGAGCAAGGTTATCGAGTCGGTCGAGGTGATCCGAGAGCGCTATCCGGAGGTCCAAATCATCGCCGGCAATATCGCCACCGCCGAGGCCGCCGAGGCGCTCATCGACGCCGGCGCAAACGCAGTCAAGGTTGGTATCGGCCCGGGCAGCATCTGCACCACGCGCGTGGTCGCCGGCGTCGGCGTCCCGCAGGTCACCGCGATCATGCAGGTCGCCGAGATCTGTAAGAAACACGACGTCCCGCTGATCGCCGACGGCGGGGTCAAATACTCCGGTGATATCGTCAAGGCGCTGGCCGCCGGCGCCAACAGCGTCATGATCGGCAGCCTCTTCGCCGGCACCGACGAGGCCCCCGGCGAGCAGGTCTTGTACCAGGGCCGCACCTATAAGGTGTATCGCGGCATGGGCTCGATCGGCGCCATGAAGAAAGGCTCGAAGGATCGCTATTTCCAAGAGGGCACCAACGACAAATTGGTCCCCGAGGGTATCGAGGGCAGGGTGCCGTACCGCGGCTCGTTGTCGGCCAATATCTTCCAGCTCGTCGGCGGCCTGCGCAGCGGCATGGGCTACGCCGGCTGCGCCAATATCGACGCGCTGCGCGAAGAGGCCCAATTTGTGCGCATCACCAACGCAGGCCTTCGCGAGAGCCACGTCCATGACGTCATTATCACGCAGGAAGCGCCGAATTATAAGCGCGGGTAATTGAGGCGTGTCGGCATTTTGTTGATGTTCTTGGTTTTTGGTTTTTGGTTCTTGTCGTCGCTAATTCGAGAGCAATTGCCGGATCGAAACCAAGAACCAAGAACCAAGAACTTTTGACGAGACTGCAACCATGTCCGAACTGTCGACCGGTATCTTAATCCTCGACTACGGCAGCCAATACACGCTGCTCATCGCCCGGCGCATCCGCGAGATGGGCGTGTATTGCGAGGTCTGGCCGTGTAACGACGAGCGCGTCGCGGCGTTTATCGACGAGGGCGAAGCGCCCGCAAAGGGTGTGGTGTTGTCGGGAGGTCCGGGCAGCGTGAGCATCGAGGGTGCGCCTCAGATCGACGGCGGCCTGCTCGAGCTCGAGCTGCCGGTGCTCGGCATTTGCTACGGCATGCAGCTTTTGGCGCACGCCCACGGCGGCGAAGTCGAGCCGGCCGAGGTGCGTGAATACGGGCGCACGACCATCGAGATCGACGAGCCGGTCGGGCTCTTCCATGGCTTCGAGGCCGGCGAGAAGCTCGACGTGTGGATGAGCCACGGCGACTCGGTCAAAGAGGCGCCCGCGCCTTTCGTACGCGCGGCCTCGACCGAAAATGGCCTTCTGGCGGCGATGGCCGACGTCGATCGCGGCTTCTTCGGGCTGCAATTTCACCCCGAGGTCTCCCACACCGAGCAGGGCGAGACGCTGCTCGAGAATTTTGCGTTTCATGTGTGCGGCTGTAAGGATGACTGGAATATGTCGAACTTCTTGGAGACGCATCTCGACCAGATTCGCGCCCAGATCGGCGACGACGAGCGGGTCATCTGCGGGCTGTCCGGAGGGGTCGACTCGTCTGTAGTCGCCGCCATGCTGCACAAGGCGATCGGCGACCGGCTGACCTGTGTGTACGTCGATAACGGTCTGATGCGACACAAGGAGACCGAGAAAGTCCGCACCGTCTTCGAGGACCACTTCGGCGTCGATCTTCGCGTGGTCGAGGCCCAAGATCGCTTCATCGATGCGCTCGAAGGCGTCGAAGATCCCGAAAAGAAGCGAAAGATCATCGGAAAGACCTTCATCGACGTCTTCGACTCGGTCGCCAAGGACATCCCCAACGCCAAATACCTGGCTCAGGGTACGCTGTACCCGGACGTCATCGAGTCGGTCAGCGTGCGCGGCCCGTCGGCGACCATCAAGTCGCACCACAACGTCGGCGGGCTGCCCGAAGAACTCGACTTCGAGCTCATCGAGCCGCTACGCGAGCTCTTCAAAGACGAAGTGCGCGTGCTCGGACGCACTCTGGGGCTGCCGGCCGACATGGTCGACCGCCACCCGTTCCCGGGCCCGGGCCTGGCCATTCGGATCATCGGCGATATCACCCGCGAGCGACTCGAGGTGGTGCGCGCCTCGGACCGCATCTTCATCGACGGGCTTCGCAACGAAGGCCTCTATGACAAGGTCTGGCAGGCGTTCACCGTGCTGCTTCCGGTGCGAACCGTCGGCGTCATGGGCGACAAGCGCACCTACGACCAGGTCGTCGCGATCCGCGCGGTGACCAGCCGCGACGGCATGACCGCCGACCGCGCCCACCTGCCCATGGATTTTCTGGGGCGCATGAGCGACCAGATCATCAACCAGGTCAAGGGCGTCAACCGCGTGGTCTACGACGTCTCCAGCAAGCCGCCAGCGACCATCGAATGGGAGTAGGGGGCTTGATATTGCCGTTGCCCAAGTCCCAAGCCTCGAGCCCCAAGCCTCGAGCGCCGAAGGCGCCGGTTCTTTTTGGCCAACGCGGGAGTTTTGTCATACACTGGCAGGCGTCTCCTGACCGAGGTCTTCGATGTTCTCCTCGATATCCCGTATAGCGGTCGCGCTCGTCACAGGTCTTCTGCTGGTGACGACCACCGCCACTACCGTATTCGCCGAATCCAACGACGTCCCGCCGACCGCGCGCGAGGTGCTGCTTCTGATCACCGAAGAGGTAGTCCTCGAAGAGGGCGAAAGCCCCACCGAGGGCTATTGGTGGGTCGACTCGGCGTCGCCCGAATGGACCGAGTCGGACAAACGGCTCCGGGCGGGGCTGACCGAAGCAGGCGTCGATCTGGTCGGCTTGTCTGGCAATCAGCGCATCAGCAAGATCTATCGGATGCCGTCGCTTTCGATGGCCAATGCGGCCACGCTCGGCTCCCTTCTGGGTGCGCGGCGGGTCATTGTGGGCACGATTTCCTACCAGCGACACCCCGGCATCGGGGTGCTCGGCCTCGAGCGTGTCGCGGCTTCCGTCGATGTGAGCCTGGTCTCGGCCGAATCCGGCGAGACCACTGCGCTGCAACGTTTTACCCTCGAGCGCGAGGCGTTCGCCGCCCAACCCGACGATGCGCTGGACAAGGCGCGCAGCGAGACGACCGATGGCCTCGTGGCGATGCTGTCGAGTACGTTGATGCGAGGGCCGGGGCCGGTCGGCGTGAGCACCGACGAGCCGATGATCGGGCTGCGCAATCCCGAGAACGCGCGCGCCCTGCAGACGGTCATCAACTTCCTGGAGGACCTCGACCCCGTCGAGGCCGTCGTGGTGCGCTGGGCGTCCGAGGGTGTGCTGGCCCTGGAGATCAACCCCGGCAAAGAGGACACCGAGGACACATTCGAATACGTCTTGCGGGCTCTCAACAGTGAGTCGTTCGAGGAATTTTCGCTGTCGAGGCGGCAACCGGCCAGCGCCGATCGGCTCACCGAGTTCGAGGTTGTCATCGACGACGAGTCTACATTTCGATAATGCCGGAGAGTGTGCGTGATGAGCGAGCCGTCGAGCAGCGACCCCAATGACAATCCTGGCCTCCCTCCCGAGTCCGGCGGTGACGCCTCTGAACAGCGCCAGATGAGTCCAGAGGCTCAATGGAGCCACTACACGCGATACCTCTTTTTGCTCGCCAAGCTGCTGTTCTTCGGGCTGATCGCCGCGGCGGGTCTCTGGATGCTCGATTCGTTGAGCTCGGTGCTCTTCCCGCTGTTTATCAGCCTCCTGATTGCCTACCTCCTCGACCCGGGCATCGACTGGTTCGAAGCTCGCGGGATCAATCGCACGGTGGGTATTCTCATCTTTTTGGCCGCCGGTCTGACGATCCTGGGCGGCGTCGCGCTCTTTTTATACCCGACGCTCGCTCGCCAACTTGGAAATATCGTCGACAAGGCGCCGCAATTAGTCGACCTGGCCCAAAACCGCACCCTGCCGTGGGTCGAGAAGACCTTCAACTATGATCTGCCCCCGACGCTCGATGACGCCGTCGCGACCTACGGCGCAGACATCAAGGAGGCCGCCCCGGGAGTCCTGCAGCGCATCGGAGAGTGGGTCAGGGACGCGGCCTCTCGCACCGGCGCGATCGCCGTCAGCCTGCTCAATCTGGTGATGATCCCGGTCTTTAGCTTTTATTTTCTGCGCGATTTCGACGCGATGAAAGCGAAGGTCTGCGAGCTGCTCCCCGCCTACCGCGAAGAATTCCTCCTGGACCGCCTAAAACTCGTGGACGGGGTGGTCGGCGAGTGGTTCCGAGGCCAATTGCAGGTCGCCGGCATCCTCGCGGTCATGTACGCCATCGGCCTCGGCGTCGTCTTTGGCCTGACCGGAATCGACGTCACCAGCGGAATCGCCATCGGTCTGATCACCGGATTGCTCAATATCATCCCCTATTTCGGCGTGCTCATCGGCGTCATTTTGGCCGGGTTGGTCGTGTTGCTCGAGTGGGCGGGCATCGGCTCGGTGCTCGGGGTGGGCGCAGTCTTCGTGGTCACCCAACTGCTCGAGGGATATTGGATCACGCCGCGTATCGTCGGCGAAAAGGTCGGCTTGAGCCCGGTGACGGTGATCATCGTGCTACTCCTCGGCGGCGAGCTCGCCGGCCTGCTGGGTATCTTGCTGGCCATCCCGATCGCCGGCGCGATCAAGGTGATCCTCCCGGACATCATCAATTACTACCGAGAGACCCCATTTTATAACGGCGAGGGCGCACGACCGGCTTTTGCCGGCGTGATGGGCAATTTTCTGCCGACGCAGCCGGAGCCGGAGCTCGACGAGCCGGAGCCGGAGCCCGACGAGCCGGAGCCGGAGCCCGACGAGCCGGAGCCGGAGCCCGACGAGCCGGAGCCGGAGCCCGACGAGCTGGAGCCGGAGCCCGACGAGCCGGAGCCGGAGCCCGACGAGCCGGAGCCGGAGCTGGAACCAGCCCCCAGCGAGTAAATCTGTGGGGATTCACCCGTCTGCATTTGTCACGAGCACGGGTTGGCGCGTAGACTGGTAGCACAGATCCTCTAGGGGCTGTTGCCCGCACCGCTCGGGTCAGGAACGCACGCATATGACCGGTGAGATGACCGATAAAAAAAAACAGGCACTTCGCGACCGACTACGCGCACTCATCACCACCGAGTTCGAGGGAATGGCGTCTGGCGAGGTGGCCGCGGTGTTCTCCGCGATGTCTGACGAGCTGAACGCCGCCTCGAGCGACAGCCAGCCATCCTCGATGCCCGAAGCGGCGAATAGCTGGACGAATAGTATCACGAATCGCATCTCTCAGGCGGTGGTGCCCGAACGGACCACCCGGGACGCCGGCGAGTATCGCGTGCTTCTTCGCGCCGAGGCGCCCGCGGATGTGGCCAGTATGCTCCATCAGGCGCTGGAAGTGGGCGCGCTTCTCATCGCCTTCGACACGCCGCCGCAGCTCAATGACCTGGTCGCAGTCGATATCGAATTGCCCCAGTCTCATCTTTCGGTCGAAACCCAGGGCAGGGTGGTTCACGCCTCGGCTACCGGCACTGCGGTGGAAGTGTCGCAGCTCGAGCGCGAGGATCGCGCCGCCCTCGAGACGGTCTTGAGAGATCATCGCAGCCACCTCGAGCAAGGTCCCGGACCGGTCGGCCGCGAGCCGTCCGAGGAGGCGCACGCCGACACTCGCGAGATCGATACCGCGCAACTCGAGCAAGACGGAGGGGCGCGCCAGACGGCACAGGGCCGCCCGCAGCTTCGCGTCAGCCGTCGGGTATCCAGTGATTCGGACACCGAGGAGCAGGACGCGAGCGCGTTTGTGCGGCATAAGCGGCCGAGCTCGAGCGTGGTGCTCGGTGCGCTGATCCCCAAGAAGGGCCGCGGCGACTTCTCGGTGCGCCGTGAGGTCGAGCTGACCGACCCGGACCTGCAAGTGCTCACCTCGACGCAGCGCGCGCTGCGTGAGGATCCGTGGGCGGGAAAAACCTTCGGCCCGCCGGCGTCTTGGCTCGAACCGACCACCGACCCCGACCGCGTCGAAACGCTCGCCGGTGAGCGTATGGTCGACGTGTTGCTGCAGTTGTCCGGCAGCGGCTTTACGGGCGTGCTCGAGCTCGAGGACGACGAGTGTGCGCGTCAGGTCTACTTCGACGGCGGCTTGACCGTCGACGTGACCCGCAAACCCCGGAGCCCCCGCGAGGAGCTCGGCCCGATGCTGCATATGGCCGACCGCATCGACGATCAGCAGCTCGCTATGGCGGCGGCCCACGCCGAGGAAAACGACACCACTTTCGAGCGCAGCCTGCTCGAGCTCGAGATCCTCGACCACGACCGCATTCGTCACGCCATCGCCGGTCGGTTGACCTATTTGACCCGCCAGATGTGCGAGACCCGGCAGGGCAACGTGCGGGTATACGACGGTGAGCTCCTCCCGGCGGGCTACCTGCCGGCGCCGCCGCTTCGGGTCCACGTGCCCGTCGAGCGAATCATCTACAAGCGGCTTTTCGAGCGGCTCAAGCTCCTGGAGACTGACGAGCGAGACGAGCTGGTCGCCGACCATCTCGACGCCTATCCCGAGGTGGCGCCGACCGACCGCGACCGGCTCGAGCGCGTCGTCCTAAATGAACAGCACAGCCGGCTCATCGAGCGGATCATGTCCGGCCGGCGCCGGCTCCGGGAGGTGTTCACCGAGAGTAATCTGTCTCCGGCGGAGACCTTTGCGGTGGTATACGCGCTGCATCGTATGGGCGTGCTGCGCTTCGACACATCGCTGCACCAGACGATCGTGCGCGAGCGGTTCCGCGAGAACGTCACCGTCAAGTACCTGAGCGTGCATAAGGCCAGCTACTTCGAGGTGCTCAACGTGCATTGGTCGAGCTACGATGAGGTCATCGAGAAGGCTTTCAAGGAGTTGACCGAGCAATTCAACCCCGCCGAGGTGCCCGAGGCGATGGAGGACGAGGTCCACGAGCGCGTCGGCGAGATCCGCCAGCGTATCGAGCGCGCCTACGAGGTGCTCGCCAAACGCGAGGAGCGCCACGCCTATCGCAAGCGCATCATGCCCGAGTACAAGCTCGCCCACGCCATCCCGCTGTTCATGAAGCAGTCCGAGCTCGCCGAGCGGCGCTCGCAGTGGACCGAGGCCCTGGACTCCGTCCAGCGGGTGCTCGAGATCGAGCCGGAGAACGAGAAGGCTCAGTTGCGTCGACGTCGCATCGAGCAGATGCGCGACGGGCGCCTTTCCGAGGACGCTGCAGAGTCGAATTTCTAAATAGCTCGCTCTATCGCCCTCCATCCTCTTCCTAGTGCTTCTACCGATAGGCCCGCCATGGATAGACTGCGTCTTCTAAGCGATCTCTGTTTTGCAAATGACTCCAAGATCTTGTTCTGGGTCTTCGACGGGGTCGGCGGCCTGCCGCACCCGGAGACGGGCAAGACCGAGCTCGAGACCGCCCAGATTCCGCGTCTCGATGCGTTCGCGCAGAGCGCGGCCTGTGGCGGCTTCGAGCCCTATGGCGCCGGTGTGACGCCGGGCAGCGGGCCGGGGCATCTGTCGCTATTCGGCTACCCGGTCGAGCACTTCGACCTGCCGCGCGGCGTGCTCGAGGTCCTGGGTGCCGAGACCTGCTACCACCGCGGCGAGGCCGTCGACGACTTCGAGTTGCGCCCCTCAGACCTGGCGATGCGCGGCAACTACGCTACCCTCGAGCAGCTCGGCGATCGGCTCGTGGTCAGCGATCGGCGCGCCAACAACATCGCCACCGAGCTGAGCGACGAGGTCTCACGCGCGCTCAGCGCGGATGTCGATCTGGCTGGCTATGAGGTGTTTGTCTTCCCTGGAAAACAACATCGCTTCGCCGCGGTTATTCGCGGCTCCGATCTGAGCGGAGGGCTGACCGACGCCGATCCGCAGCGCTCCGGACTGACGCCCAAGGAGGTGCGCGCCGAGCGTCCCGAGGCCGAACATTCTGCCGATCTGGTCAACGACTTCGTGCGCCAGGCGACCGAGGTGCTCGAAGACGAGCCGCAGGCAAATACGGTGTTGTTGCGCGGCATCGGCACCGCGCCGCATATCCCGACCTTCAGCGAGCTCTACGGGCTCGAGTCGGCCGCGATCGCGACCTATCCGATGTACCGGGGTATCGCTCGGTTGGTGGGCATGGACGTGCTCGAGGTAGACGGCATGGAGCATGCCAAGGAGGTCGATGTCCTCGAGGCAAATTACGATAAATACGACTTCTTCTACCTGCACATCAAAGAGACCGACAGCGTGTCGCATAAGGGCGACTTCGACGCCAAGGTCGAGATCTTCGAGCGCTGCGACGAACTCTTCGAGCGCGCGCGCAGCCTCGGCTTCGACGTGGTCGTGGTCACCGGCGACCACTGCACACCGAGCGTGCTCGGCGATCACTCCCACCACCCGATTCCCACCGCCATGTGCTCGAAGCACGCCCTGGGTGGCAACACCGCGGCCTACACCGAACGCGAGTGCCTCAAGGGCACGCTTGGACGCCGCGCCTCCCGCGAACTCCTGGCGCTGGCGCTAGCCGAGGCCGGCCGCCTCAAAAAATTCGGGGCATAAATAGACATTCACCACAGAGTTCACAGCGAGCACAGAGGCAAAAGAGTGAGACTTTTGTTTCTCTGTGTCCTCTGTGCCCTCTGTGGTGAGCGCAGTTGCTTTTATCTTTATAGGGGACTGACGAAGGTGGAGAGGCTGTTCTTGCGGGTCAGGTCGGACTGGAAGGAGCGGGCTTCGTCCATCGACTGGAACTTGCCGACGCGCACCCGGTAGAACTTTCCTTTGCCGGGGACGTCGCCGGCGACCACGTGCGGCTCGAGGCCCATCTTGCGCAGCTTTTCCATATGGCTTCGGGCGCTGTCCATATTCGGATGCGAGGCGACCTGCAGCGTATAACGCGCGGCGTCGACCTCGTCGGCTCCGGCGGGCTCGGCTTCAAGCTCAGCTTCGGCCGGCTCCGGGGCGGGCGCTTCCTTCTCGGGCGCTGCCTCTTGCGGTTCGGGCTTCGCTTTGGGTTTCTCTTCGGGCTCTTCTTTGGCCGCAGCGGGCTCCGGAGCTGGCTTCTCGGTCTTCTCTTTGGCCTTTCGGTTGGCCGAGAGTGAGACGCCGTCTTTGCGTGCGAGTTGATCGAAGAAGGCAAAAGAGGTCGGCTCGTCCTCGTCGGCGTCCGCCTCTGCCTGACCATCCTCGGTCTGACCATTTGCAGGATCGACTTCGCCGGCCACGGATACCAGCGGCGACAGCGCCTGACGGCGCACCAGGCGCTCGCCGGTGATCAATCCCGCGCTGAAGACGATGGCAATCAAGACAGTCCATCCGAGCAGCCGCTTGAACTTGCTCCCTGCGTTTTTGCTCGCTCGATTTCGACTCATGAGTCCGGGTCCGACAAGTGACGTGGATTGAGGTGTTTGTCCTACATCTGCCGCCCATCATGGGCATCGGCCAACGTATCACGTTGGCGCGGCAGGACAAGAAATTTCTGGACGGACAGGGGTTCAGGGGTCCGGGGGTCCGGGGGTCCAGGGGAGGCGCTGAGGCGCGGAGTCATTACGACCGTCCCTGCAGCCTGCAGAGCCCCAAGCCCGCAGTTCACTCCGCGGTGCGGCGGCGTTCGTCGAGGCCGTAGATGGTCAACTCGGGGGCGTTGGCGTCTATGCGGACGACGTCGCCGATCGAGAACGGGTAGCTCAGGTGGGGGCCGTCGACGAAGACGCGCCCGTCGTGCATCTTCGAGATCACCTCGAAGTGCTCGTCGAGCGGGCGGATCCCCTTCAAGAAATGGTAGGCGGTCGAGCGAAGAGGGTAGGGCTCGCGCACCAGATATTGCAGCGTGCGGCTGTCCAGCGGCATGACGTAGCCGCCCGCCGAGCGAATCGCGGCGGTGGAGCCGGCCGGCGTCGAGATCCAGATGCCGCTCGACTTTTGCTCCTCGGGCTCGTTGGCGTCGATGGTCAGCAGGTAGTGGGAGACCGCTGCCGGGTTCGAGTGGGTGATCAGCACGTCGTTGAGCACCGGGACGCTGATCGTCTCGTCGTTGATGCGCGTGCGAAACCGGCGCAGATGGAAGGGCTCCCAGCGCTCTTCGAGCGTGCGCTCGAGCAGGTCGGGAAAGGCGGCGGCCGTGCCGGCGCAAAAATAGCCGATGCTCGATTGTGGATCGGAGTTGATCGCCAACAGAGGAGTGTCGGTGATGCGGTGCGATAGATCGAGCACCGTCCCATCGCCGCCGACGGTGATCGCCAGATCGTAGCCCTCGGTGTCCGTCACTTCGCCGCGATACAGCCGGTCGAAGTCGATGCCCTGCGAGCTCAGGTGCTCGCAGATCTTGGTCAAGCTCTGGGTATGCGCCTTATGCGAGCTCTCCAGCGAGCGCACGCTGATATGTCCCTGCGAGACCAGCTCAGCGATCGACTCGTCGTGCTCCTCGAGCACGTATTTGTCGTAGGCGCTCTTTTTATGCGCCACGAGCACGCGATAACCGTTGTCGCTGGGCTTTTGTCCCACTTTCAGCCTCGAAATCAGAAGGCGGTGCGTTCCACGTAAGTAACCTTGTACCGTTCGTGTACAGCTTGTCGCAAGAGGCTGGTAAGGTCGTCTCGGCGATTACGGCTTGCGAGGCCGCAATCTCCATGATAGCTGTTTCCCAAACTTTAGTTAGTGTTTGCTCACAACAACCACCCATCCAATACGGAGCTGAGAAAATGCCGACCGCACAAGAAATCTTTAGCGAGACGCTCCCCACCAAGCTCGAAGGTAACGACAAGATTCAGGACATCGACTCCGTCTACCAGTTCAATATTACTGGCGATGATGGCGGCTCCTGGTCGATCGACTTCACCAAGGACACCGATTACGTCAGTGAAGGCGAAGCCGACGATGCCGACGTGGTCATCGAGATGAAGGACGCCGACTTCGTCGACATGTGGGAGGGCAAGCTGCCCGGACCGCAGGCGTTCATGATGGGCAAGATCAAGATCCAGGGCGATATGGGTCTCGCGATGAAGCTCCAAAGCTTCATGGGTTAGTATCGGAGAATTCGATCAAAGGCGCACTCGTTTCGGGTGCGCCTTTTTTTATGGGAGATAGGTGATGAAAAACGACCAGTTGTGGCTCGACGATCTCAAGGTTCTGGACCTGTCGCGGCTGTTGCCGGGGCCGTTTTGTACGCTGCTTTTGGCCGATATGGGCGCCGACGTGCTCAAGATCGAGTCGACCACGGGCGGCGATTACGCCCGTTATTACCCGCCGATGACCGATGGGGATGGCGAGTTCGGCGCATTTTTCGCCGGGCTCAATCGCAACAAGCGCTCGCTGACGCTGAACCTCAAAGACGAGCGCGCCGTCGAGATCATCGGCAAGTTGGTCGCAGAGGCCGACGTGCTCGTCGAGTCGTTTCGCCCGGGTGTCATGGACAGGCTCGGCCTCGGCTACGAGACGCTCTCCGAGATCAACGAGGGGCTGATCTTCTGCTCGATCTCGGGCTACGGCCAGACCGGCCCGATGCGAACGCGCGCCGGCCACGATCTCAACTACGTCGCGCGAGCCGGCTTGCTCGATCAAAACGGCCGCTCCGGCGAGTCGCCGGTCGTGCCCGGCTTCCAGGTCGCCGATATCGCCGGCGGCGCGCTCTACGCGGCGCTGGGCATCCTCGGCGCGCTGTATTCACGCGAACGGACCGGCCAGGGCTCCCACGTCGACATCAGCATGACCGAGGGCGCCATGAGCCTGCACCTGCCGGTTCACTCGGCGCTGTCGGCCGGCCAACCCCAGAAGCGCGGCGAGGGCATGCTCACCGGCGGCTTGCCTTGCTACAACGTCTACGAGACCAAAGACGGCGAGCACCTCGCCGTCGGCCCGCTCGAGCCGAAATTCTGGATGGGCTTCGTCCAGGCCATCGGCGCCCCGGAACTCGCCGGCGACGGGATGTCCAAAGGCGAGCAGGGCGAGAAGACCCGCCAGAAGGTAGCTGAAGTGTTGGGTGAGAAAACCCTAAAGGAATGGTTGAGCATTTTCGCCGAGGTCGACGTCTGCGTCGAGCCGGTCCGCTCACCCGCCGAGGCCCTCGAAGACGAGCTCTTCGAGGCCCGCCAGATGTTCTTCACCCTCGCCGGCGTCCACCAGACCCGTACGCCACTGACCCCCAAAGAGCGCGAGCACACACCCGCACCGACGCTCGGCGAGCATACCGATGAGGTGCTGGGGGAGGCCGGTTTGAGTGGCGATGAGATTGAAAAGTTGCGGGATGAAGGCGTCGTCTAACGACACCTCGCGGAATGAGGACCCCCCAACACACCGAACGCCCCAGAGGAACGAACCCAAATCGTAGTTTGGCCGCGCAAATAGAGGATGCTCCAGCCCGGCGAGATGTTGCGAGATGAGGACCCCGCAGGGATCGATACATCCTCTATTTAGGCGGCCAAACTACAATTTGGGTTAGGGTGTTTGGGGCGTTTCTGGACGATCTTACGAAGAGAATCCGACGAAATTAATTAAACCAGGTCTGGATTCCAGGGCAGGGATGCCCTGGCACCGGTGTTCTCGCCGCGCCTACTCACCCTCGCTCAAATCCCGAAAATCGAGCAAAAAGATTGGCGTACCTTCCATACTCCACGTCACCCGTTTGGCCGGCTCCGAGCCGTCGAGATCGACCTCGTCGCGGCCGTAAAAGCGCGCCTGCGCCGGCTGGTCGTCGCCGGCGAGGGTCAGCGGCGGGACGTATCCGTGTTGCAGGTAGGCGTCGAAGTGAGGCGCCCATTCGCCGAGCTCGACGCGGTCATCTTCGACGCGGCGGGCCGCCGATTGGGCGACGTGGATGGGCAGCACGTCGTCGCGCATCGCGGGGTGGCCCGATTCGATGGCGCCGTCGGTCGAATCTGCAAACCAACTGTAGTAGCTGCCCTCGAAGGGGTGGACGATGGCCGTCTCGACGAGGCCGGGCAGCAAGAAGAGGCCAAATAGCCCGACCAGCACCGCGCGGTGGGTCCGTCGCGGGGTGCCGCGCTCTTCGAGAAGCGACAGCGGGATGCGGACCAGCGTCGCAAAGATCGCCCCGGCCAGGATCGCCAGGATGGGCGCGGCCAGCAGCATCGCGGGCACGCCGCCGAGCGAGTCGGTGCGAAGCGCCCAGGGCAGAGCCATCACGAAGAACAGTGTCAGGAAGCAAAGGCTGCGCGGCAGCTCGAAGCCGGGGCTGTCGATGTCCTCGTCGGCAAATGCGCCGAATTGCTCAGTCGCAGGTAGCACCAGCGCGGCGATGGCCGCGATGACCACGTGCGGCGAGTATTCGAAGGTCAGCCAGGCGAATCCGGTGGTGAGCGGCGGGCGACTCTCGGCGAAGGTCTCGCCGGCGAAGACCACCGGCGCCCAGTCGGCAAATAACGAATGGTCGAGGTAGATGCCCCAGCCGTCGGTCACCGACATGCCGTTGGCGACAAAGAGCAGGCTGGGCACGGCGACGGCCGCCAGCGGCGCCAGGATGACCCCGACCGGCACGGACATCGAGGCGAGCATGCCCTCGGCGTGTCGATCGCCGCGGGAGCTGTCCAGGCTGCGCGCGACGATGTAGACCAGCAGCCAGCCGAATAGCCAGAACACCACCGGCGCCCAACTCAGCGCGAGCGCCGAGGCCACGAGGACGAGCAGGGTGGTCGTCCACCATTTCTGATGGGTGAGCGTCGACAGGCGAAGCAGCCAGACCCACAGCGCCAGTACGATCGCGGCCTCGCCGACCGCTGTGGCTGCGCCGGCGACCGGGGGCAGGCCGAGGAATAGGCCGGTGGCCAGCGCCGCGCCCAGCGTGCCGCAGGCGGCCTCGGTCATGCGCCAGATCGCTGGAAGCGTCAGGGAGACGGCCAGCGCCGAGACAATCCCGAACGTGGCGAGTTGATTGTCACCGATGGCAGCGACGCCAATGGAGACAGCGTCGATGAACGGATGCGGACTGGCGAGAAATTCGCTGAACTTGCCCTCCATGAGCGCACGATTGGCGCCGTGGAGCCGATCGAGCAGGGCGACGCCATCTGTGCCGGTGCCTCGAAAGCCCAAAAAGAGCAGATAATAGATGAACCCGCCCGCCACGAGCAGAGCCGGTCGCCATGTATCCAACAGCCGTTTCATCGAAGTGCTACTCCCAATCTAATCGCTCGCGGCGTCAGTCGCTTCCCAGAATAGGACGTCCGGTTCCCAGCGGTATTCTTCGAGGTCACATTTTCCATTGTCGCCGAATACCACACCCTCCTCATCTAGTAAGCGGCGCTGCAACTCGGCGCGGGCGAAGTCGCCTTTGAAGGAGATGCCGCCAGAGGCGTTGATGACCCGGTGCCACGGTAGTTCGACACCATTGGCGAGGCTATTTCGCATCAATGTGCCGACGGCGCGCGCCGCCCGCGGACTGCCGGCGAGCAGCGCGATCTGGCCGTAGGTGACCACCTGGCCGGCCGGCACCTGTTGGACGATCCAATAGACTCGATCGCTGAACTCGTCGAGATCGGCGCGGATGGCGTCGAGTTGATCGTCGGATAAGTCGGGTAATTCGCGCATATTATTGACGTCATCGAATGCGAAATTGCAGGCCGAGGTTGCCGGTGGCGTAGACCAGCGTCGAGAAGTACGCCGCCTCGGTGGACTCGCCGATATTTGACGAGCGGCGTGCGCTGTCGTCGCGGCGGCCGTAATGGGTGGTGGCCAGCGCGTGGGCGCGGCCGGAGAGCACCAGCGAGATGCCGCTCAAGAATTCGACGCTCACCCCGATGCCGCTCGATGCCTGCAATCCCAACCGGTACGGCGCAGCGTCGCGGTTGACGTGGGTGAGTACGAGGCCGCCGCCCACCGGCACGAAGATGTCGACGGCCTCGGTGGGCCATATGAAACGATATTCGGCGTCGAGTCCGAAGACCAAAAGCGTGTTGCGATCATCCTCGGTGATGAGCTCCTCGGAGGGCGGATCGATGCGGCGGTAGTCGACGCCGCTATCGTCGACCGAACCGTCGGGGCGACGGCGGTTCTGGCTGATCAGTTGATTGCCCTCGTGATGGATCTCGTCGGAGGGCAGGTCGAACCAGCGCAGGCTGAGCCCGGCGACGATATTCGAGGCGACCAGTCGCGCGGCGACCGAGGTTGCCTGGCCGGTGTCGCGGTCGGCCAAAAAGGGTCTGAGCAGAAAACGCCCCTGCTCGTCGGTGCGCGTGCGGTCGACCTCGGTGCGCACCTCGTTTCGCAAATAGGAGGTCAGCCCGATGCCGGTGCCGGCGTCGACCTCGATGCCAAATTGGGGTGGTTCGGCGTTGGCCGCCCGGGGCAGCAGCAACGCGGACGCAACCGTCAGACATGCCGTTGCGATCGCCGCGGCGGCCAGCTTCACTACGATCTGATGAACTCCCAAGCGCACGCCTTACTCCGCTGAGTTGCCACTCGAGCCGGACGGGTTCTCCGGGTCGGCTTCGAGACCCTCGAGCACCTCGTCGACCAGCGCCTGATTATTGTCATAGAGCGCCTCGGGCGTCGAGACAACCACCTGCGCGGCGCGCCCGCCGCGGGTGATAAATCGGTAGGTGTGAACCATCGGCACGCGGTGGCTGTCATCGTCGACGCGCACGACGGCGTCATGTGGGTCGTCCGACGAGGGGGCCTCGTCGAGGTCGAGGGCGATTTTGGCGTATCGGGTGGCGTCGATGGGGTAGGGCAGACGTTCGGCGAAGAGCTCTGCTTCGATGAGCTGCGAGGGCAGCTCGAGGACGACACGGCCCTCGCTTATCTGCTCGACCTGCCAGGTCGCCCCGAGCCCGGCTCCATCGATTGCCGGCAGGCGAAGCCGCCAGCCGTCGGCGGTGGCGTAGGTCGGCTCTCGGTCGTCCTCGGAAGCGCGATCGGGCTTGGTTGCGCCGGCAAATTCGACGCTGTCGACGATTCGTCGCCGCGTCTCGGCCGTCTCCTCCATGGCCGAGCGTGGGCCCCACGCCTCGAGCACGAAGCTGTCGGCGCCGGCGTTGACCACCAGCATGTCGATGAGCAGCTCGTCGCCATTGTCGGTGACGTTGGCGTCGAGCCGAGTCGCCCGGCGGCCGTCGATCTGGACCGGCTCGGCCTCGACGTCGCCGAGCGCATCGTAGCTCGCCTCGAGCCACATCTCGGCCCAGATCGGGTGCGCCTGGGACATCAACGCCGGCTCGAGGCGCCGAAGCCGGATGCGTACGGGTTGTTCGGGGTGGTGAATCTCGAAGAGGACGCCGTGGGTCTCCTCGGCGCGCTCGCGCGGCCAGTCCTCGGGCCGCTCGATGCTGGCGTGAGCATCGGGTCGGCTCATGCGCTCCATCGACTGACAGCCGCTGGAGGCCACGGCAAGCAGCACCGCGCCGAGCGCGACAACGAGCTTCGCCAATGCATACTTCATCGTCGCCTCGAATCCTGCGAGCTGCTTACCGTCGATGCTGCCTACCGTCGCTGCTGGGCCAATCTACTCTCTACTCGGCGCGTTCGTGCATGATCGCGACGCCTTCTTTTAGGCGCTCGATAGCGCGGTCGCGGCCGACGAGATAGACGGTGGTGAAGACGCCCGGGCTCGAGGTGCTGCCGGTCAGGCAGACGCGAGTGGGCTGGGCGAAATGCTTCAGGCCCATGT
>JBKGZI010000021.1:0-27939 GCA_046545675.1 Persicimonas sp. | reverse complement strand
TGGAACAGCAGGACCAACAGCCCATGGAACAGCAGGACCAACAGCCCATGGAACAGCAGGACCAACAGCCCATGGAACAACCTGAGCAGGACGACCAGATCGAGCAACCCGAGGACGAGGATATGCTCGAGGAGCAACCCGAGGACGAGGACATGCTCGAGGAGGACGAGGAATTCGCCCCCGACGAGCAGCAAATCGAGTGATGCTGAGGTTCATCGTCGAGCCTCGACGGCTCACGTCCTCTTGCCCCTCGGCCCGAATCCTCGGCGCCGGGGGGTTTCTTTGAACCCGCCTCTGGTTGCGGCAGCCCTTTCGCACCAGCCCCCAAGACATCTCACGGACCTTTTCCCCCAGCCTCTAGGAAGATCACTATGGCAACACGAGTCGCAATCAACGGATTTGGTCGTATCGGCCGACAATCCTTCCGACATCTGATGAACGCCGACGACCTCGAATTAGTCGCTATCAACGACGTGGGCGACCCCGAGAACCTCGCCTACCTGATGCGCCACGACTCCGCCTACCCGGCCCCAACGGTCGAGGTGCGCGCGGCGGAGGGTAAATTCCACTGGGGCGAGCGGGCGTTCCCGTTTCTCAACGTCCACAGCCCGGCCGAGCTGCCCTGGTCGGATATGGGCGTCGAGCTGGTCCTGGAAGCCAGCGGCGTGTTCACCGACGCCGATGACGCCTCCAAACATCTGGACGCCGGGGCCGAGCGCGTCATCGTCAGCGCGCCCTCAAAGGGCGCCGACGTGACCATCTGCCTGGGCTGCAATGAGGACACCTTCGACCCCGACGAGCACACGGTGGTGTCGAACGCCTCATGTACGACCAACGCGCTGGCGCCGGTCGCCAAGGTCCTCGATGATCAATTCGGCATCGCCACCGGCTATCTGACCACGGTCCACGCGGCGACCTCCTCGCAGAAAATCGTCGATCTGCCCCACAAGAAGTGGCGGCGCGGCCGCTCGGTGATGAGCAATATCGTTCCCACGACCACCGGCGCGGCGAAGGCGACCACCAAGGTATTGCCCCAACTCGAGGGCAAGATGGACGGCATGGCCATCCGCGTGCCGGTGTTGGTCGGCTCGGTCATCGACTTCGTGGTGCGCACCGAGAGCCCGGCGTCGGTCGAGGCGATCAACAACGCGTTTCGCGAAGCAGCCGGCAGCGAACGCATGCGCGGCATCCTCGACATCACCGACGAGGAGCTGGTCTCCAGCGATATCGTGGGCACGGAGTTCTCGGCGATCATCGACGCCCCCTCGACCGGCGTGCTCGGCGACGACACCGTCAAGGTGCTCGCCTGGTATGACAACGAGTGGGCCTACTCGAAGCGGTGCATCGATCTTCTGGGCTATATCGCCCGGCAAGGCTGAGCGCGGCGCCCGATTGGGTGCGGGCGGGGGTAGCAGATGTTGCTCCCGCCCACATGTTGCTTATGTTGGCCGTAGTCTTTTCAGACTTACTGACCGAGCCTCGCGGAGATACCAATGTTCAGCGCCAGTTGGATGATCCTCGCCCTGGCTATTCTTGTGGGCGTCGTCGTTTCTATCGACATCTACGAGCACCGCACGGAGCAAAAGAGACGGCCGTAAATACGCCCCACGCCCACCCAATGGAGGCCTCCGATGGCTGAATCGAGCGCCCAACTGCACGAGGCACGCGCCGATCTCGACGCCTCGACTCTCGAATTTCACCGCGCGCTCGTCTCCTTGATGGAGGAGCTCGAGGCGATCGATTGGTACCAGCAACGCATCGATGCCACCGACGACGACGAACTCGCCGAGGTGCTCGCGCATAACCGCAATGAGGAGCGTGAGCACGCAGCGATGACCCTCGAGTGGCTGCGCCGGCGCGACGCCGGCCTCGACGAGGTGCTGCGGACCTATCTATTCACCGAAGAGCGCATCATCGACATCGAGGAAGAGGAAGAGGACAGCGGCGACCACCAGCAAGCCGCCCAGCGCGGTGACGCCTCGCTGGGCATCGGAAGTCTACGCTCATAGAACGAGAGGGTTCTACAGATGGATGATCTAATGCGTTCGCTGGCGCCGGTCACCGACGACGCCTGGGCGATGATCGAAGAAGAGGCCGAGCGCGTGCTCCGGCGCACCCTGGCTGGGCGCAAGGTCGTCGACTTCTCCGGGCCGCACGGCTCGAGTAAAGCGGCGGTCAATCTGGGCCGGGTCGAGTCGCTCGAGCAAGCCCCCGAAGACGGCGTCGAGGCACGACTGCGCCAGATCCAACCGCTGGTCGAGATCCGCATCCCCTTCAAGCTGGCGCGCACCGAGATCGACGCGATCGGCCGCGGCGCCGACGACCCGGCGCTCGAGCCGGTGACCTTCGCAGCTCGCAAGGCGGCGCTCGCCGAAGACCGCAGCATCTTCCACGGCTATCCCGACGCCCACATCGAGGGGATCATCGAGGTGTGCTCGAATCTCGAGGTCGACGAATCCGCCCGCCTCGGAGACTACCCGCGTCTGGTCGCCGAGACCCTCGACCGCCTGCGCATCGAGGGCGTCGACGGGCCCTATGCGATCGTGGTCGGCCGAGACTGTTATACCGGCCTGGCCACCACCCATGTCGACGGCTATCCCGTCATCGAGGACGTCAAGCGCCTGCTCGACGGGCCGATCATCTGGGCGCCGGGAGTCGACGGCGCCGCCGTCATCAGTCTTCGCGGCGGTGACTTCGAGCTGACCGTCGGCCAGGACTTCTCGGTGGGCTATCTCGACCACGACCGCGATCACGTCGAGCTATATATCCAAGAGAGCTTCACCTTCCGCGTGCTCGGCCCCGAGGCCGCAGTCGCCCTGCCCTCCGTGTGCCGCTGACCACTTCCCGCCGGCCACCTACCGCTGATCCCAGCGCGGCATCTACGCCGAAAAACAATTTTATCTTTTGATCCCGTGCCGTGGTTAGCTACAGTGTTGATCAGTACGAACCCCGACCCCCGCGCATGAGGAAGTCATGCCAGCGTGCCGTCACTCTCTCATTGCCTTATTCATCGCAGCGTTTTTGGGCGCGTGCGCCAGCGGCGAGGTCCAAGGCCAGGCCGTCACCGATGACGGTGGCCAAGACGAGGACGCCGTTCGACACGACGGCGGCCAACCCGACGGCGGCCAGCCTGACGGCGGCCAGCCCGACGCAAACCCACCCGACGCCGACCGCGACACCGGCCCCGACTTCAAGGCCCCCGAGTTCTACCACTCGACCTCCGGTGGCGGCCTATCCACCTCCGGTGAGCATCGCATGCAGATGAATTTTGGCGCGCCCATGCCGCGCGGCACGTCGGCCAATGATGAGTACCGCATCCGATTCGGCCCGGTCAGCCCTTGAAAATCCCATGCTCGACTCACCTCATCAATCTCGCTCGCTCTTGCAGCTCGTTGGAGTCATCATGAAGCTCAAGTCTCTTTTGATGGTCACCGCCCTCGTGATCCTGGCGTTGCCCGCTACGGCTATCGCCGAGATCCCCGGCTACTTTCCGGTGCAGGCGTTTTTGACCGACTCTCAGGGCATTCCGCTCGACGGCGCCGTCGACCTGGAATTCACCATCTATGACGCCGAGACAGGCGGCGATGCGCTGTTTACCGAGTCTCATCGACTCCGGGCCGATGCCGGAGCGCTCACGGCATATCTGGGCGAGAATAGCGAGCTCGACCTGAGCCTCTTTAGCGCACACGACCAGCTCTTCTTGGGCGTCAGCGTCGACGGCGGCTCGGAGCTCGAGCCCCGCCAGCGCCTGGCCACCGTGCCATACGCCGCCCATGCCCATAGCGCAGCCAACGCCGGCACGCTCGACGGACGCGACCCTGCCGAATTCGAATATACGGTGGCTAACCCGCTCGAGATCGACGACAACAACCAGATCGGCATGGTCAGCTCCTGCTCGAACGACTCGATCCTCAAGTGGACCGGCAGCGACTGGGAGTGCGCCCCCGACCGACAGCTAGCCGCCGACCTGCCCGTCGAGATCAACAACGACCGCATCGGCCTGGTCAACTGCGCCGACGGCCAGATCCTCAAGTCCGACGGAACCGCGATGGTCTGCGCCGATGAAGCCCTCGCCGAATATCACGCCGGCGACGGATTGACCCTGTCTGGCGACACCTTCGCGGTCGACGAATCCACATTCCAGCGGCGGGTGGCTGACTCCTGCGACGGCTCGGGCGGCGCCGATTATATCACCGCCATTCAGGCCGACGGCACCGTTCTGTGTGGCAGCGACGCCGACAGCGGCGGCGACATCACCGAGGTCAACGCCGGCCCGGGACTCTCCGGCGGGGCCACCAGCGGCGCGGCGACGCTGCAGGTGGCCGACGAGGGCATCACCTCGGCGAAAATCGCCGACGACGCGGTCACCAGCGCCAAGATCGCCGGCGGCGCGGTCGGCTCGGCCCAGATCAGTGACGGCTCGATCACCGACGCCGACATCTCCTCGTCAGCCGACATCAACCTCGACAAGATCGACCTGAACACCACCAATGGCACCTTCGTCGCTGCCGATGTCTGTCCGGTCGGCGACACCGACGGGCCGCGCTGCGACGAGGTACCCGTGGGCTCGTTCTGTGAGTGGGACACCGGCCACGACACCCCCTCTCTGGACAACTCCCTGGACAATTGTGGCGCGTTCGACTGGTACTTCCGCACCGAGTGACCCGCCGCCAAGCCTGCCCCAACTCCACCTCTCCCGCGAGCTTTCTTGCCTGATTTGTCCGCGAGCCGGTGACAGAAACCGGCTCGTGGATAGGTTCTAATTATCGCCCGACACACGACAACCAATCGCTTCTTTGACGCCCTGTCCCAACGAGATAGGCCGTCGCGGCATGGGGAGCCGCAAACCGGCTGATGCTGCCGCCCGCACGGGGCGCACGGCCGCCCAAAGAAGCCACATATAGACCGCAAAACCTGGGGAGGTCATGCATGATTACGGTGGAATTATACCGGGAGGTACTCCCGGACTGGACCCGTCTTCGGATGCTCGAACAATCGGAACTCGAGGCGGCCGCCGAGTTGTTGGTGGCGATCGCTCAACTCGCCGCGCCCGGCGACGATAGTCCGAGCCATGATGATATTCGCGAGACGTGGCTGGAGCTATTGGCCGGATTCGACCAGACCGCGCGGGCCGCGCTGGGCGCACATATCGACACCTCCAATGAGCGGGTGCGCAGCCTCTTCGACCATCCGCGCGCCTTCGGGGTATTGCTTGCCTCGGCGTGCAGCCGGCTGCGCTCGCCGATCACCCAATTCCACGCGATGTGCTTATTCGTGGTCAGCGTCTTTGGGACCGGACCCGACGAGCGCCAGATCGAGCTGTGCTACCGCATCGGCAAGAAATTCGGCATGGACGAAGACCGCGTCGAGGAGCTCTTCGGGCGCATGTGGAGCGCGTACCAATCGGCTCACGCCGACCGAAAAGGCGCTCAGGTCTCGACGGACTACGTCGACGGCACCCACTGGCAGCGAGACGCGCAGACCTACCGCCGGACCAATCCGTTCGAGAAGTCCGCACGCTAAGTGCAATCACGCAGTTGTTGCGACAAATTGTCCGGCGGTCCAAGTCCGGCCTTGAGGCTTGGGCCTTGGGGAAAGGCAACCTCCAGCCCCACACCACAAGCCTCAGGCCCGTTGGCGACGGTTGCCGGTTTGGGGGCCAAAAGAGGGGTCAGCGCGCCAGTCGATATTCTTGAGGTTGAACAGGCCGGCCCCCCAGAGATCATCGAGCGCCTCGTAGCGCTCGGTGCCCACGAAATCGAGGTGCCCATCGGAGAAGGCCGCCTCGGTGGCCGATTCGGTGATCGGGCCGGCGAGCGTGTCATTGACGAATAACGCCGCGCACATATCGTTGGAGGCGCCGCCCTTCTTGTCGTTCCAGCCATCCGCCAGCGCGATGGACATCTGGTAGATATCGTTGGTCAGCGGCTCGTGGCCCGCGCAGGGCTCGGAATCGGTGATCTGCACGGTCACCGCACACCAGCCTTCCAGCGCAGAAAAAGTGTGCCACCCACCCTACGAACCGCCAGATCGTGCATGGGTCGCTTTTCGAGGGTTCATAAGGCAGCCACGCCCCGATTCGAGCGCAAACCGACCACGCCGCCGATCGACGAAGGGATTCAGCCGAAGCGCACTCGGTCCTCGGTCGCAACGACAAACGCATCCTTCAACTCCTGTTCATAGTCACGCAGCAGGTCGCGTAGCACCGCGATCTTGTTGGAGCTGCGCTCATCGTCGAGACGCAACAGAATGACGCCCGCGTGGGGTTCATTGTCCCGGAAGACGCGGTCACCGAAGTCTTTGTCATTTGTCACGAGGATACGCTGTTCGTCGGCGGCCCAGGCGACCACAGCGGCATCGTCGATACCGGGGTCGTCGTCATACACAGAAGCCACATCGTGGTCCTGCTCGGTCAGCCATTGTGCGACTGCCGGCCCGGTGCATTCGTCGATGAGGAAGCGCATTTATGCAGACTCACGTCCGCGAGGCATGAAGCTGGCGTCGCCGGCGAGCTTTCCGGCGAAGAGGAGGCAGGCGCGAATATCGTCGGACTCGAGCCCCTGATACTCGGCGAGGATCTCGTCGTCGGAGGCGCCGTGAGCGAGTAGATTCAAGATGAACTCGACCGAGAGCCGAGTCCCGCGCACGACCGGCTTGCCGGCCATCACGTCGCGGTTTTGCTCGATGCGTTTTAGGAGTTGTTCATCGTTCATCTTCCCAGCTCCGCTGCGGGTCTCGCACACCAACACGAGTTCGATTCGTGCCGCGAGCGTCTAGCGTTAGTGTAGTCACCTGGTCGGCCTTTGCCAACGCAGACACGGCGTCGCGACTCGCACAACAAGCAGCCAAGCCGCCGATCGGCGTTGATCTCCTCCCCATCGGGTGCCGTCCGCCCGATGGGGAGGTGTCGAGCTTGTGCGGGTTGACCGTGCGCGCTGTAAAGCGCTCGACGGAGGGGCTGCTCAAAAACCCGCATGCCCCGAGAAAGCACAAGACTTGGCCGCGGATCTGCACGGTTGACATACCGGAGACTGGTCGAGCGGCGACCCTATCCGCGGGTGCACCTCGCCGGCCACGCTGGCGCGTGTCCGGCTGGGCTTACCCGCGGGAAGGGTCGCCGCTCGAAAAACGCCCACTTCACCCATTCCCCCGCCCCCGTAATTGCGCTGCATCATTGTCCTATCTGGCAGCGGGGGTTAGATTTTGGACTGAGCCAACTATCTTCCTCGATTCGACTTACCCCGACCAGGGTGTCCGGACATTTCTATGGCGATTCCGCTGGGACCATTCGACCTCATCGAGCCGCTGGGCAGCGGCGGCATGGGCGCGGTCTGGCGCGGTATCCACCGCGAGCAATCCATCCCGGTGGCCATCAAGGCGCTGTCCGGGGAGACCGCCGACGACTCGGAGTTTCGCGACGAGTTCGAGCGCGAGGTCCAGGCGGTCGCCGGCCTGGCTCATCCCGGGATCGTGACCGTCTACGACTACGGGACCATCTCCGAGGAGGCCGCTCGCGCCTCGGGCGGGGCACTGCTTGCAGGCAGTCCGATGCTCGCCATGGAGCTGGCTGATCGGGGCTCGCTGACCAACCTGAATTTGGTGTCGGGCTGGTCGGGGCTGCGGGATCTGCTCCTGCAACTGCTCGACGCGCTCGGCTACGCCCACGCCCGCGGGGTCATCCACCGCGACGTCAAGCCGACCAATATCTTGCTATCGTCGACCGACCACGGCGGCGTGCGCTATAAGCTGACCGATTTTGGCATCGCGCATGCGCTCGACCCCTATAACCAACCGACCACCCGAGAAGAAGGCATCTATCGAGGCTCGCCGGACTATTCGCCGCCCGAGCAGCTCGAGGGCGCCTGGCGCGACTTCGGCCCGTGGACCGATTTATATGCGGTCGGATGCGTGGCCTACGAATTTGCCGCCGGACGCCCGCCGTTCGTCGAGCGGGACTTCGTCAAGCTGGCCATCCAGCATATGGATGAGCAGCCTCCGCCCATCGAACCGCGCTTTGGGGTGCCCGACCGTTTTTACGGCTGGCTCGAAAAGTTATTGGCCAAAGAGCCCGCCGAGCGATTCCAACGCGCAGCCGACGCTGCCTGGGCGCTCATCGAGCTATCGCCGACATCGACGCAGTGGGCTGCGGCGGAGTTCCCGCCGGACACCGTCGAGATGGACATCGAGCCGGGCGAAGAACACGGCCGGCCGGACGCGGTCTATTCGGTGGCCGACAGCGGTGAATTGACCCCCGGCGACACGCCTCACCCCCAGGAGCCCTCACTTCGGACCACCCGCAGCGAGCAGGATCGCTTCGAGCAGATGGCTACCGTGGAGTTTCCCGACCGCGCCGGCCGCGCCGCCGGTGGAGCGACCGCCGTCGACGGACCCGGGCCGGCGGGCTCCAAGAAGCTATCGCTGCCCGAGGATGCCTGGCGACAATCCGAGCGAGTTCGCCCGGCGAGCGCCCCGGCTGGAGCCACCAGCCGGCCGCCGTTTCCGCCGACCTGGCGCCGCGAGCGCCCCCGCAAGCCCGATGCCCATCTGATCGGAGCGGGCCTGAACCTCTTCGGGCTGCGCGAGGTGGACTTTGTCGGCCGTGAGGCCCAGCGCGACGCCATCTGGGAGCGGCTTTCCGAGGTCGTCGAATCCGGGGGCACCCAGGCGGTGATCATCCGGGGCCCCTCGGGCACCGGCAAAAGCCGGTTGGCCCAGTGGATGTGCCAGCGCGCCCACGAGGTCGGCGCCGCCCGCGTCTTGTCGGCCTCCCATAGTCCGCAGGCGCAATCCTCACAGAGCCTTCGTCGCATGCTCGAGCAGCCCCTGAGCGCCTGGGGCCTGAAGGCCGACGAGGTCCACCGGCGTGTATGCGACGCCATGGAAGTGCTCTTCGAGCTCGACGCCGCCCAGGAGGAGGCTTATCTGCTCGACTATACCGCCCGCGGTGTCGCCGAATTTATGCGCCCCGAATTGGCCGACACCGAAATCGCCGGGCCCACCGTCGACTTTCGCTCGCGCAGAGAACGCCACGCGGTGCTCGGCCGATTCTTCAAGGCGCTGTCCCGCGAGCGTCCCTTGATGGTCTGGCTCGACGACATCCCCTGGGGCCGAGACGCGCTGGGGCTGGTCGAGTCCATGATTCACTCCGACGACGACACCCCGGTCCTCTTCGTGATGACCGCCCGCGACGAGTGCTTGAGCCGAAGGCCGGCGGTGGCCGAGCGGCTCGACAACTTGAGCGAATTCGACAACGTGCTCGACATCGAGCTCGGCCCGCTGCCGGCGCCCAATCACGCCGAACTCATCGAGCATTTGCTGACGCTCAGCCCCGCCCTGGCCTGGCAGCTCGAGGAGCGCACCGCCGGAAACCCGCTCTTTGCCGTCCAACTGGTGCGCGACTGGGTCGAGCGCGACGTCCTGGCGCCCAGCCCTCAGGGCTTTGTGCTGCGCGAGGGGGCCGACGCCCCGCTGCCAGACGACCTCTCCGAGTTGTGCCGCGAGCGCATCGAGCGTTTCCTGTCACAGCGCTACCCGACATGCACCGAGGAGGTGCGACAGGTCCTCGAGGTCGCCGCCGCGCTCGGCCGCCACATCGACCGCGTCGAGTGGCGCACGGCGTGCAAAAACCTGGGCCTGAAGGTCCCTGCCGGCCTCGTCGCCGAGATGGTCAACCACCGCCTGGCTCACCGGGAGCAAGACGGCTGGGCGTTTGTCCATGGCGCGCTGCGAGAGGTCGTCGAATGTGGCGCGCGCAAGGGGGATCGCTGGGGCTACCACCAGCGAAATTGTATCATCATGCTCGACGAGCTCTACGGCCTGGAGACCCCCGGTGTGTGGAAGCGTTGGGGAGACCTCCTATGCCGCGCAGGAGAGTTCGAGGAGGCGCTCGAGCCGCTCCTGGCGGCCGCCAACGCCGCCCGCGTGGCCGACAACTGCCCCGGCGGCATCGAAGTGCTCGATCTGATCGACGACATTTGCCGGAAGCTCGGCCTCCAGGAGGATGTGCGCCAGGTGCGCGCCTGGCTGCAGCGCGCCTATTTGGTGCGCCAATACCGCCACGTCCACAACCGCCGGGAGGCCCGCGATCTCATCGAGCGCGCGATGGATCTGGCCGGCCGACGCGGCTGGCTGCGCGAGCTGGGCCTCGCCCTGCTCGAGGAGGCGCGCACCCTGGCCCACGAGGGCCGCTTCGAGGAGGCGCTCGGCTCTTTCGAGTCGGCGCGGTCGATCTTCGAGGAAAACGGCATGCAGGAGGAGTCCGTCACCACCTTATTGAGCATGAGCACCGCCTACCGACGCGTCGGCCAGTTCCACCAGATGCTCCAGACGCTCAAGCAGGCCCGGCGAATCTGCCCTGCCCACGACGAGCGCCACCGCGCGCTGGTCCACGAGCGCTACACGCAATATTATCTCTCCGGCCCGCAGCGCGATCTCGAGCAGGCGCAGGTGCACGCCGAGCGTTTTTTACGCAGCGCCCAGGACCACCTCTCGCCGGTCAACGAGGCCAAGGCGTCGTGCAATATCGGAGAGATCCACCGCCTGATGGGCCGCCACGACCGCGCTCTGGCGGAATATCGGCGCGCCTACGCGCTCAGCAGCGGCGTCGGCGCGGTCAAGCTGCCCTGCGTGGCCTTGCACAATATCGGCATGATCGAATTCGCCCGCGGCGACCTCCGGGCCGCCCGGCGCTGGTTCCGCGACAGCCGTATGTGCATGGAGAAAAACGATTACCGCCTCTGGATGGCCGTCCCGATCATCGGCATGGCCGCCTGCGACGCCCTCGGCGGCCAGTGGGACTCGGCCGCCTCCCTCCTCGAGACCGCCCTCGAACGACTCGACGGACGCACCGATTATGTCCGGGACCTCGCGGTCTTGGCCCAAGCCCTCGGCGAGGCCGCCGCCGAGGCCGACCGTCCCGCCCTCGCCGAGCCCGCCCTCGAACTCGCCCGCGCCCAGTGGCAAGTGCTGGCTCCGGAGGCTTGAAGGCGGGATTGGGGCTTGGGGCTTGGGGCTTGAACGGCGGGCTTGGGGCTTGGAGATAAGGCCCGCGATACCGACCCAAACTCCAATATTTGTATTGCGATCCAACCCTGATAGAATAGCCGCAATCAATCCGGTTATTGGAGCCTGGGAATTGCGATGAAATCTGCTTGGCGTCTTTTGTGTGTCACACTCGCCTGTCTGTCATTGGTCGTTGGCTGCGGTGATAACGGCGGTGGCGGCGGTGGCGACGGCGGCGGTAGTGGTGGAAATAACACCCAGCAGGTGACCGGTCCGCCGGTGAGCCTCGATCAACTATCCGACAAAACCACGACAGCATATTGCGACCGGATCTACGACTGCTGCACTTCGGAGGAGCAGCAAGAACTCACCGATGATGGTTTTTTTGATCCGGGAAGCAGCCGCGCAGAATGTCGCAACAACGTGGGCGCGTTTTTCGATGCCCAAATGGCCGAACTCGAGGATGCCGTGGCCGCCGAGACTGTAATCTATCACGCCGACAAGGCCGGAAATTGCATCGCTTGGATGGAGGCACAGGAGTGTACCGGCGGCATCTTCATGGACGAGCAGGATCAGCAATCTGACTGCGACGAGGCCTTCGAGGGCCAAGTCGAAGCCGGAGGCGAATGTAATATCAATGAGGAGTGCAGCCAGGGCTCTTGCGACCGAGAATATGACGAGCAGGGCGATCCCACCGGGCCCGGCACCTGCACCGGTGGCGGTGGCGAAAACGGCGGCTGCGAATGGGATGAAGACTGCGATGGCGGCGAATACTGCAACATATCCTATGATTCCGAGACCGACGAGTCGACCGGCACATGTGAGACCATCGGCCAGGCCGGCGACACCTGCAGCAACAACCAGGGTTGTGAAGAAGATCTGTACTGCAACTCCGAATACGACCCGGACGCCGACGAGTCGGTCGGCACCTGCGAGGAGAAAGGCGACGTCGGTGACGCTTGCGACTTCGGCGGATGCCTCGACCACGCCTATTGTGAGAGCACCTGGGACGAGGAGGCCGGCGAACAGGTCAGCGTCTGTGTGGAGAAGGGCTCGGTCGGCGATCCGTGCGAGCAGTCGAGCCACTGCGACGCGTCGAGCTATTGCGACACATCCGAAGACCCCAAGACCTGCGTGGCACGCAAGGCCGACGGCGAACCCTGCGAGAGCTTCGAGGAGTGCCAGGAAGACGCCTGGTGCGGCAGCACCGGCGAAGACCCCGACGCTGAGTCGGTTTGTCAGTCCAGCGGCGGAAGCGGCGAAGATATGTGTACTGGCAATTGATTCATTTAGAGAGTGAGGAAGTCAGATACAGCAGCTCCCCTCTTACTTTCTCACTCTCTTACTTTCTCACTCTCTTACTTTCTCACTCTCTTACTTTTTCAAACCTGCCTCGAATCACCAGATATATCTGCCCGAGAATCAGCGGCACCACGCTGGCCACGCCGATGATCGCCCAGCCGGTCGGGTCCGGGGGTATCACGCCCAGGATCTCGGCGAGCGGCGGGACCCAGATGGCGATGGCCAACAGCGCCAAGCTGACCGCAATGGCGCCCCAGACCCACGGGTTTCGGGTGACGTCGTTGTCGATGAGGCCGGTACCGTCGTCGCGCATATTGAAGACGTGCAAGAGCCTGGACAGCGACAGGGTCAGAAACGAGATGGTCACCGCCTGGTCATAGGACATATCGTAGGTGACGTAGGCGACGGCGAACGCGCCGCTGATCGTCGCCGCGATGATCGCTCCGTACCCGCCGATAACGCCCCAGTGTAGCCATCTCAGAAACGGCTCGTCGGAGTCTCGAGGTGGGCGTTCCATGACCTGCTCGCCGCCCGGGCCGACTCCGAGGGCGAGCGCCGGGAAGACATCATTGATCATGTTGAGGTACAGGATCTGCAGCGGCAAAAGCGGAAGCGGAAGACCCAGCAGGGCCGCAAAGCCAACGGCGAAGATCTCGCCGACGTTACCCGACAATAAATACAATACGAATTTACGGATATTATTGAAGATGATGCGGCCCTGCTCGACCGCGGTGACGATCGTCGAGAAGGCGTCGTCGAGCAGGATCATATCGGCGGCCTCGCGGGCGACCTCGGTGCCGCGAGCGCCCATGGCGATGCCGATATCGGCGCTCTTGAGGGCGGGGGCGTCGTTGACCCCGTCACCGGTCATCGCCACGATACGCCCCTGGCCCTGATGCAGGTCGATGAGGTTGAGCTTCTGGCGCGGACTGACCCGCGCAAAGATCGACGCGCCGAGCAGCTCGTCGCGCTCGTCGTCGGACAACCGCTGCGGATCGTCGAGCGTGTCACCGGCGTGCACCGGGTGATCGTCGTGGTCGACCAGGCGCACCTGGTGGGCGATATGGCCTGCGGTCTTGGGATGGTCACCGGTGACCATGACCACCTGGATGCCGGCGTGGCGGCATCGCTCGACCGCCTGCGGCACGTCTGTTCGAGGCGGATCGACAAAGCCGACCAGCCCCAAGAGCTCGAGGCCTTCATAAGGGTCGGCCTCGGCGTCGGGCGCCTCCCGTGTGGCGACGGCGAGCACGCGAAACCCCTCCTCGGCAGCCTCCTCGCTGCGCTCCTTCCAACGCCGGCGAGCCTGATCATCCAACTCCTGCTCGCCGTCTGCGGTGCGGTAGGTGCGCGAGGCGGCGATGACCGCCTCGGGAGCGCCCTTGACGGCAATCTGCAAACCGTCGTCGACGCAGTGGAAGCTCGCCACCATATTGGTCTCACTCGAGAAGGGCTCGAGACGTACCTCGGGGCAATGCTCGATGAGATCGGCGCGCGAGAGGCCCGCGCGACGGCCGAGATTCAACAGCGCGATCTCCATGGGATCGCCGGTGGGCTCGTCGCGATGGTCGCCGGCAAGCTCGGCGCTGTTGGCGAGCACCGCGATTCGCAGCATCTGCTCGACGAGCGCATCCTCGTCGAGCTCGATGGGCTGGTCGTCGGCGACAAACCGAACCCCATCGTCACTCTGCTCGATATCGACGCTGCGATCGGCGAGCTCGAAGCGACGGACGGTCATCCGATTTTCTGTGAGCGTGCCGGTCTTGTCGGTGCAGATGACGTTGGTCGATCCGAGCGTCTCCACCGACGACAGACGGCGCACGAGTGCGTTGCGATCGACCATGCGCCACATCCCGCGTGCCAGCGCCAGCGTGGCGACGATCGCCAGCCCCTCGGGGATCGCGGCCACGGCCAGGGCGATCGCCGTCTGGACCATCAAAAACGCGTCCCGGCCAGCCATAAATCCCGCCCCGGCCACCACGGCGGACACCGCCAGGACAAACCAGACCAGTCGGCTGGCGAGCTTGTCGAGACGCTCTTCGAGCGGGGTCGCCTCGGCCCCGGCGGCCGCGACCATCCCGGCGATCTCGCCGAGCTCGGTCTGCATGCCGCTGGCGGCAACCACCCCCAGGCCCGAGCCGCGGGTGACCGCGGTGCCCTTATAGGCCATCGAGGCGCGCTCGGCTAAGGGCGAGGCCTCGTCGACCGGCTCGACCTGCTTGGCCACCGGGACAGACTCGCCGGTCAACGCCGACTCGTCGAGCTCGAGCTCGGAGGCGTCGATGAGCCTCAGGTCAGCCGGGATCATATCGCCCTCATCGAGGGCGACCACGTCACCGGGGACGATCTCGCGGGCCGAGACCGTGTCGCGGCGACCCTCGCGCAGCACCTCGGTCTCGATCTCCTCGAACTCGCGCAGCGCCTCCATCGAGCGCACCGCCTTGAGCTCGGTGAAAAAGCCGATGAGCGTATTGATGACGATGACGGCTCCGATAGCCGCCGCCTCGACGTAGTCACCGAACAAAAGCGAGGTCACCGACGCCGCCGCGAGCAGCACGATGACCATGCTCTTCAATTGGTCGACGACGATACTCCAGAGGCCGCGGCGCTCGAATCGTCTGAGTTCATTGCGCCCAAAGCGCTCCAGGCGCCGCGCGACCTCCTCGCCGGATAGGCCGTCCTCGGAGCTATCCAGATCGTCGAGCACCTGGTCAGCCGAACGCGACCAGGCGCGTTGGACCGGCGCCGGCTGCTTCTGCTCGTCGCACCGATCTCCATCGCCCTTCCTCGGCGACCCGCGGTCTTCAACTGTATGTGGTGTGGTCATAAATATATTTGCGAGGTCTAGGCGTGCTTTCCAATGTGAACACGGGCTGCTCGACGTGAAGCCGCCTCCAAGAGTCGACCAACCGCACCGCCGGGGTGGCTTCGAGGCATTCTCCGCTTTGAATTATTGCCTCGCGCCGCCTCTTTCAGTACCTTGAGGGGTGTCTTTTCACAATGAACCCCTGATTGGGTCAGACCGTTATGCTCCGGTCCACGCTTCGAACACGCTTCTTCGTCGTCATCTGCATGTCATTGCTCGTTGGCTGCGCCGAGTCGCAGGTAGGCGACGGCTCGGGCACATCGGGCCCACCCGACGCTGGTGGCAGCGGCGGCGCGGACGTCGACGAGCCGCGCGACACCGATCCCGGCGACACGGCCACCGATGGCGCCGATGACGATGACGGCGGTCAGGCAGGTGAGATCCAATACGAGCCGTGCCTGTTGGGAGAGACCGGCCCGTGGGACGAGTGCGCCGAAGCTGACACGCTCGAATTCGGCACCGTCTACGCCGCTCAGAGTGTGACGCGTCTGGTGCGCCTGGACAACACCGGAGGCGTCGACCTGAGCATCACCGAGGCGAGCGTCGAGGATCCGAACTTCACGGTCACCACCCTGCTCTACGACGACGTGCCCAGCGCCACCGAGCAGACACTGCCGGCCGAATTTGCAGCCGGTGAATCGATCTTCTTCGAGCTCACCGTGGTCGGCCCGGGCACCGACGGAGGCTTCGAAGCCGACGCGCTGGAGGTCCTGGTCGATGTCGGCGAGGACACCCCGGAGACGGTCTCCATCGCTCTGAGCGGCGACTACGGGGTCTGCGCACCGGGTACCGAGGATTGCGACGGCGATTTATCCAACGGCTGCGAGGTCGACATCGACTCCGACCCCTCCAACTGCGGCGGCTGCGGCACGCGCTGCGTGTTCGACAACGCCACCGCCGCCTGCGTGGATGGTAGCTGCGAGCTCGACTCGTGCAGCAACAACTACGATAGCTGTGACGGCGATATCGCCACCGGCTGCGAGGCCAACCTGAACAGCCTGGAGCACTGCGGCGGCTGCGACGAGCTATGTGATTTTGAAAACGCCGACGAGCGCTGCAGCTCGGGAAGCTGCCTCTTCGAGGGCTGCGACGACGGCTTTGGCGACTGCGATAACGATACCGACAACGGCTGCGAGACCGATACCAACTCGAACCTGAGCCACTGCGGCGGCTGCGGACAGGCCTGCACGCTCCCCAACGCGAATACGGAGTGCAACACCGGAAGCTGCGACTTCGTCGACTGCCAGTCCGGCTGGGTGGACCTCAACGGCGACCCCGCCGACGGCTGCGAATACCAATGCACCTTCCAGAGCAACACCGACGAGCCCGACGCCAACGGCGAGGACGCCAACTGTGACGGCATCGACGGCGACGCCTCACGGGGGATCTTCGTATCGGCGGACCTGGGCAGCGACTCCGCTTCGGGAACCCGCGACGCCCCGTTGGCCAGCATCGCCGCCGGACTGAGCATGGCCGACTCGACCAGCGGCCTGGACCACATCTATGTGGCCATCGGCCAATACGAAGAGCAGCTCACCCTGGTCGACGGCGTGTCGATCTTCGGCGGCTATGACGACACCAGCGACTGGGCCCGAAACGGCGCGGGCAGCACGCGGATCTACTACTCGGGCACCGCACGTCCGATGGTGGCCGTCAAAGGCGACTCCATTAGCTCGTCGACCGCGCTGGGCACCCTCGAGATCGTCACCGGCGACGTCACCGGAGATGGCGAGTCCAATTACGCAGTCTACTGCAATAGCTGCAGTGGACTGAGCATTCGAAACAGCGATATCACCGCCGGCAGTGCCAGCGACGGCACTGACGGCGACGACGGCTCCACCGGCTTTACGGCCTTCGGGCGTGGCTACGACGGCGGCGCCGGGGGCACCGGCTCCTGCGACGGATCCGGCTACGGAGCGGGCGGCTATGGCGGCTCATCGTCATGCGGGCGTGACGGCGGCAGCGGCGGCCGCGGCGGCAAAGAGGGCGATAACGACGGCATCGCAGGCTCTTGGGGCACCTACAGCAGCCCGGGCGGCAGCGGCGGCAGCGGCGGCACCCCCGGCAGCAGCGGTGGCCACGGCACCAGCGGCACCGACGGCTCGCACGGCTCCAACGGCCAGGGCGGCACCGGCGGCAGCGTCTCCGGCGGGCTTTGGAGCGGTGCCAGCGGCGCCAGTGGCACCAACGCCGACCACGGCAACGGCGGCGGCGGCGGGGGCGGTGGTGGTGGCCAAGGCGCCTGGTACGTCAACGACGGCTCCGGAAACGGCGGCGGCGGCGGGGGCGGCGGTGGCTGCGGCGGCCACGGCGGCGACGGCGGCAAGGCCGGCGGCAGCTCCTTTGGCCTCTTCTTTGTCGACTCGACCGGCGTCGCCCTGGAGAATAACTCCATCACCGCCGGCAACGGCGGCGACGGCGGCAGCGGCGGCACCGGCGGCAACGGCAGCAGCGGCGGCAACGGCGGCTACGGAGGAACCTATTGCACCAGCGAAGTCGGCGCAGGCGGCAACGGCGGCGACGGGGGCAAGGGTGGCAACGGCGGCCACGGCGGCGGCGGCGCAGGCGGCAACTCCCACGGCATCTACCGCCACAACACCAACCTGAACCTGCCCGGTACCAACACCATCAACACCGGACAGGTCGGCCGCGGCGGTACATCCTCCGGCAATGACGGCGCCGATGGCGTGGCTGCCCGGTATTGAGTGTGATCGCGCGAATCTTCTGCTTTTCGAGAATGAAGAGCCCGCTCGCACCGTCTGCGCCGAATGCTGATGTTTTTGGTTCTTGGTAAGGCGATCTACAGGACGGATGCACCAGGAGCCACGAAGGTGGACACCCGATCATTGGGTGTCCTCATCACGCTGGCCTCTCGCTGACCACAACATCTCCGTATGTCTGGCGAGGTAACCTCCTCAGCCGCCCGTCACGCTGGCCATCGTGACACCTCCCCCTAGGCGGCCGACCTCATCGTGCCGAGTTTCTAATTAGACACACAAGACACCACGATGGGGGCTCGGGCCCGCCTGGCGACAGGGCTCGAGCAGTCGGGGGACGTTTCATCGCCAGCCTTCGGAGCATCTCATGCGAGAGTTTGGTATCGCGAGCATCGTTCTGCTCTTGGCGCTATCATCGATCAGTGGCCCGGGAGAGCGAACCACCCACAGACTCAGCGAGTCGATGGACATCGCGCCGGATTCCACCCGGCCCATCCAGGAGCGACTCCGGGTGATGAGCTACAACGCATTTTTGCGCCCCGCCCCGGTCGGCTGGGGTGATAAAAACGAGTGCCGCGCCGAGCGCATCGCTCGACGCCTCAGCGAGCAACCCATCCCGCGCGACATCATCGTCCTCAACGAAACCTTCGATAAGAAGGCGACCCGTCGACTCGCCGAGTTGGCCGAGGAGCGCTTTCCGTATCAGGCGCTGGGCCTTCCCGAAGCGCGAGGCTTTCGCACCAACGGCGGGCTGTCTATCCTGAGCCGCTACCCGATCGAGAAATGGAGCGCCGAGCGCTTCTCGCGCTGCAGCGGCGAGTTCAACGATTGCCTGGCCACCAAGGGCATCCTCTGGGCGTTGGTGCGGGTGTCCAAAGATCTCAAGGTCAATATCGTCGCCACCCATATGAACTCCGGACACCGCGACAGCTCCAAGAGAGCGCGCGAGCATCAACTCGACGAGATCCGCGAGTTCATCGACTCCCAGCACCAGACCAAGCGGTGGCCGACGTTGCTCATGGGCGATCTCAATATCAACGGCATGCGCTACGAGCCGCGATACGAAGCCACCAATGAGCTCACCGAATACGCCCAGTCGATGGCACTGCTGGGCAATAGCTGCGCGGCCTGCGAGACGGCGGCCTGCTACGCGAGTTGCAACCCCGTGCCGGTCGACGCCTTCCGAAAACAGATCGGCGCCTGGAGCTTCGAGGCCGAGACCACCCGCCATGTCAACACCCACAACTGCCTCGGCCAGGTCATGGAGCCGTGCACCAGCCCCAACGACGACGCCAACTGGGAGACACGCTCACGCCTCGACTACGTGATGCACTTCGGCTCGCCGAAGCTGTCGCCCCAGCTCGACGTCAGGGTCGCCGGCGCCAGCGCTCAGCCCTATCGAGACAACGCCTGCGGCACCAACTTTCTCTCCGATCACAAGGCGGTCGAGGCGACCATCGAGTTCCGCCGCGACGTCAGCCTCAACGCGCAGATGAGCGCCCCGGATGCCGACACCTCCCGCCGCGAGCCCTCCGAGCGCTAAGTTCTGTAAGAGCACCTTCCAGCAGCCACTTCGCTTGCACCGACGGCCGTCGGCTGGCAGACTAGCCGAGTGCGAACCCGGCTTTTGGCAGTCCCGCCAAGCCGCCCGCGAGGTCTTCTGGGAGTTTATGAACCATCCCGATCGCACATATGATCGCCTGATTCACCTCTTCGAGCGAAACGGCCGCACGCCGCTGACCCCGTCATACGTCGCCTACGAATTCGATACGACGACCGAGCGTGCCGAGCAGATGCTCGACGAGCTGGTCAAACGCTCGCGCCTGTCGCTCGACTTCGACGATCAGGGACAGTTGTACTATAGCCTGCCCATTGATCACGAACCGATCGCGACTGCCAGCCGGCGCTCGAATCGAAATGCAAGCGCGCCACCTCGAGGCAACAGGCAGCGGAGCGCCCCCCAATACGGCTTCGACGGCAGTGTCGGCGCGGCGTCGGGGCCGGCCAGCCAGCGACAGGCTGGCCACGACTCGCAGCGCCAGACTCCTCGCCCATTCGCCGAACCCGACGGCTGCGACGGCAGCATCGCCCCCACCGGCCTCGGCTTTGGAGAGCGCAACTGGAGGGAGTCCACCGGGCTTTCTCGTCGGCCTGCGCGACAGGCGCCGGATGCTTCGAATACAGCGCGCCCGGGCGACCGAACGCGTCCCCGCGACGACGGCTCGCCCTCCCCTGAAGGCGCCATGATGCGCCCCAGAGATGCCGAGCTCGCCGTCGACCGTCGGGCCGACCCGATGATCGCCGCGCTTCTGAGCGTATTGTTGGTCGGGAGCGGTCAATTATATAACCGCGAGGTGAGCAAGGGCCTGGCGATGTTCGTCGCCTGGTGGATCTTGTGGAGCTTTGCGATGGGCTGGATCGTCAATATCTGGGCGGTCGTCGACGCCTATTCGGTCGCCAAGCAGCGCCGCGAGACCGAGCCGTCGTAACTACGTAGAGCTACGGCAGTCTCCTGGGTTTTTGTGTGGCTTGCGCCCGGTCTGGCGATGGATGCCGATGGGCGTAGGGCTTGAGGTTGCCTTTCCCCAGGCCTCGAGCCCCAAGCCCTCCGTTCCCGCCTTCACGGCCGGCGACGCTCTTCGGTCAGTTGTTGATTGGAGACCACGCGGGACAGATTCTTCAACTCCCCTGCATAATACGCGACGATGTCGTCGTAGGCGATGATGCCGATCAACGAGTCGTTGTCGTCGATGACCGGCACGCGCCGAACCGCGTTCGAGCGCATGGTGCGCAGCACCGACTCGATGTCGTCCTGCTCGCGCACCAATACGATCACGTCGGTCATGATGTGGCCCACGTTCAGCTCCGAGACATCCCCGCCGCGCGTGGCCACGCCGGCGACGACGATATCACGGTCGGTGAGGATGCCCACGGGAAATTCACCGCCGTTTCGAGGCTTGGTGATCACCAGGTCGCCCACGTGGGCGTTTCGCATGCGAACGGCAGCGTCGACCACGCTCAACTCACGCGTGGCCGTCTGCACTTTACGGGTGCATAAATCACCTGCATTCATCGGTGCCTCCTCGGAACGGCCTGTCACCACAAAACTCACCGGGAAGTTAATCACAGGCGTGGCCGCTCCAAAGATCTACGAGGCGCTGCAGTTGGCCGGATGAGACGCCCCGGAAAGTGCGAATTACAGCCCATCACGTGGGTGATCGGGTTGGTGTCATATTCGTCGCCGGAGGTATAGTGGTCGCAGAATGCGTTGATCCGGCGCACCCTGTCGGGATACTCGCTGACGGCCTGCAGCCCGATGGAGACCCCATAATTGGTGAAGCGAAATTTGGTGGTGGGCATATGCGGCTGCCTGGCGACGTAGCCCGGCGGGTCGATCCACATCGCGTCGAGGGTGGTCAGCGCGCGCCGACACAGCGTCTTCGCCCACTGCTCCTCGGGATAAAAGTGGCTTATCCACAGCATCAGCCCGAGCGCCAGGTCCTGGGTGACGTGCAGGTCGCGGTATTGCTTCTCGACGAGGTCGGCCATCTCCTCGATCTCTTGGCTGAGCACCTCGTCTTCGTCGAGCTGACGATAGACGACATAGCCGTGGAAGGCGTCGACGACACCGTAGCCGTAGCCCGGGTACGGACCGGCCAGGTCGTCGGTCATCTTCCAATTGACGCCGCGGCCGGGGGTGACGAACGGCCGGTGGATCTCGCCGACCAGGGCCACGGCCTGGTCGTGATATTCGGGCAAGTGACGCCCGAGTTGATCGAGCGCGTAGATCCACATCGCCAGGTAGTGAAAATATTGGCCGTCGCGGTCGGGGGCCTCCCCGATGCGCACTCCGCGCGCACGACCGAGCACCCGGTCGACGCGACCGACGACCCACTGGGCGCGATCGAGCAGCACCTCGTCGCCGAGCTCCTCGTATAGCGACACCAACAGCACCACGCCGAACGCGTCCGTCCACAAATAACGCGCCCCGTTGGGCCAGATGTCGTGCTCGCGCATCCAGGCGAGCTTATCGAGTACCCAATCGATCTCGTAGAGCATGGCCGCTCCTCCCTCAGTCAATGCGCGCACACAGTGAATCGCCCTGACTCAAATCTGGACGTGCGCAAGGAGCGGTCAACCCGTAGGCGGGATTATTGGGCGATCATCGACTCCAGACGATCGAGGCCCCGCTCGAGTGAGGCACGCGGCGGCCCGAAGCTAAACCGGACGTGGTTGCGAAACCGGCTGGGCCTGCCCGAGCGGCGCTGGCCGGGGTTGACGTCGAAGAACTCGCCGGGCACGCAGATGATCTGGTGCTCGAGGCAGCGCTTGAAAAAGTCCATCCCGTTATTCATCCCCTCTGGCAGCTTGGAGACGTCGCCCCACGCATAAAACGTGCCGCCGGGCGGCCGCTCGATGCCGATTCCCATGCTGCGCAGCCGCTCGACGAGCAGGTCGCGCTTGGCCTTGAAGGTGTGCTGAATGGCGGTGATTTCCTTGCGGGTATGGGCCTCGTCGAGCAACTCGACCGCCGCGCGCTGCAGCGGCCGGCTGGCACCGCCGTCCAAAAAGCTGCCCGCGCTGGAGAGCCGATCGACCACGTCCGAGGGCGCCAGCGTCCAGGCCACACGCCAACCCGGGTAGCGCCAGCTCTTGGTCAACCCGTTGACGATGACCACCGGGTCCTCCTCGACATCCTCGACGTAGCTGGCCGCGGTGGCCTCGGCCGGGTCCACATCCCAGATATAGTGGCTGTAGAATTCATCGAGGATCAGCGTGCAATCGAGCTCTCGGCTCGTATCGACCCAGCGGGCGAGCTCCTCGCCGCCGATGAGCTTGCCGGTGGGATTGCAGGGGTTGGACAGGAGCAATGCGCCCAGGCCGCGCCCCAAGATCTCCTCTTCGAGCTCCTCGACGCTGAAATCGTAGCCACGCTGCGGGTCGAGCAGGATGGGAATGGAGCTAAACAGCCGAAACAACCCCAGCAGCTCCTCGTAGGCGGTATAGTCGGGCAAAAAATGCCCCAGATTGATCGTGCCCAACGCGGCCGCCACGCGGGTCAACCCGGCGCGGCCTCCCCCGGAGATGCACACGTTCTCGGCGCTATATTGGCTGGGCATGCCCCGGCGGTACATCCGGTTATAGTGGTCGGCGACTGCCTCTCGAAGCGCCCACAGCCCCGACACCGGCGCGTATTCGTGGTCGGCCTCCAGGATGTCGACAGCCTCGATGCGCGGAGGGGCGTGCGGGAGAATGCCGGTCTCGGGTTGACCCTGACCGAAGTTGGTCCACTGCTCGTCGTCGGCGCGGTAGCCGTGACGAGCAGCTTCGGTCATCACGAAGATGACACCGGTTTTGGGAACGTTGCGAAAGGCTTCTATCGAATCGCCCTGCTCCAACTGTACTGCGTTCACTACGTTACTCTCGTGTGTGTAGAACTACGGGTGACTAATGGCATTTGATGGATGAGCGACCTGCAGATCGCACTACGGCTGACGCCGATGTTCTTGGTTCTGGGTACAACACTCACTTTCGACCGCTTTATCAAGAACCAAGAACCAAGAACAGTTGCAAAAACCCCGAACGCTTCGAGGGAGCGCATGCACACCGTAAACCCAATGCTCGACGTTTCGCTGCTCAGCGCACATGATGTCGGTGCTCTGGGTCGCCGCCCTGCTCGTCGGCGAGCGTGATATCCAGTGTTACCACAGCACCGGCCCGATCGAGAACTTCAGTGGGCCCGAGTTCCTCGAATAGCCGTCGCATCGCAATATTTGTGGCGAAGCAATCGGCGCGAAACCTACGAATCCCACGTTCGCTGGCCGCCTGCACCAGATAACCCAACAATCGCCGACCCAATCCCTTCCCCTGATAGTCGTCGATCACCGTCACGGCGACCTCGGCGGTGTCGGGCTCCTCCTCATAGCGTACGAAACGGGCCACGCCGAGGCCTTGCTCGATGCCGTCGTCGTCGACCCGCTCGTCGCCCAGCCCTGCCCCCAGAGCCAGGTGGTTGAAGCCGTCGATGTCGACCAGGTAGTCGACCTCGTGGCGCGACAGGCTGGGCTTGATGGACAGAAACCGCTGATAGCGCGATCGCTGCGTCAACTGCTCGAAGCCGCGCGCGAGCAACTCTTGGTCGCTGGGGCGCAACATGCGGATCACGACCTTGGTGCCATCGCTGAGCTGCTCGATGCTGCGAAAGTGCTCGTCGATTTCATAATCGGGCGTTCTATCCATCACTGCACCTCGGGCGCTTGAAACTCGTCTAGACCTAGAGTCTACACACACGCCGCGGGGTCCAGCGACAATCGCTCAGCGCCGGCTCGTAGGCGATGCGGTTGAGCATCGTCGAGAGACGGCAACGCAGGCATCGGATTCATGGGCCGACGAGGCGCCGCGAGGGAAGTGACGTTGTAGTATTAGAACTCCTCACTATTGATCGACGCGTGCGTGATGCTCTCGGCGAGCGTCTCGAAGCGGATCGCGTCGTAGCTAAACGAGTTATTGAGCCCCTCGTGCATGGTCATATGCAGCCAGTCGACCACGTCGTCTTCGGGGGTCGAGTTCGGATCGATGAGTCCCTGGTAGGGCGCGGCGTTTCCGGCCCGCGGCCAGCTCGACGGCAGCGTGGGCAGGGTGAAGTCGGCGTCGGCACCATCGGTGTACACCTACCACAGCGTGCGGTAGATGGTGCGCTCGCTGTCGTCGGGATCACAGGCCGTATAGGTCTCGGCGATCTTCTGGCGCATCAGCGTGCGCGTATAGTGGGCGGATGGAAAGTTCGAGCCGCTCGGGGTGCTGGCGCTGAAGTCGCGGCCGCTGCGCGTCAGGGTGCGCAGCGGGATGTAGTCGTCGAAGGTGATCGAGCCGCCGTTGCCGTCGATGACCGATGCGTCGCGCCGCGCGATGACCGACGCGCCATTTTCGGTGCCCGCCGGCGGCGTCTTGGCGTCGTCGAGGTAAGCAGCCACGCTCAGCCCGAAGTAGTCGACGTCGCTGAAGATGCCCGTGCTATTGACCGTGGTGACGTCGTTGACGCTGAACGAGCCGGCGTGTTGCGAAGAGTCCTCCAGGCCGAGTCCCATCACGAACAACCGGCCGGCGCCGACGTCTAAGTTCGCGTCGAGTTGGCTGTCCCAGTCGCCGATGGTCAAGCACAGGACGTCGCTGTCAGTCGGCGCGCTGCTGATATTGCAGTCGACGTTCTCATTGAGCGAGTGTGACATATCGATGTCGACGTCCGAGGTCGTCGAGTTGCCGTCGACCGTCTCGGTTCGCGAGCCAATTCGCTGGAAATCCATATTCTGCAAGATCTGCAAGAAGTCCCCGCTCGAGGCGTCGCTGGTGGTCGTCTCGCCGCTCAGACCGCTCAGATAGCGGTCGCCATACTCGATCGGCGCCGAGCCGTAAGGCTTTTTATCCAGCGAGCCTGCGAGGGCGCCGAGGTCCTGGTCCGGGATGAAGATATTGTCGGGTGCGGCGATGTCGCCGATCCACCCGTTGCCCGATTGGTAGCAGACATCGTCGGCGAGGATCTTGCTCAGGTTGAAATCGATCAACTGGCCAATACTCATATCGGCGAGCATAAAGCCGGCGTCGACATCGCCGCCGGTGTTGATGCCGGTGAGATCGCCGTCATAGGTGCGCGTCGAGGGGGTCGGTTCGACCTCCTCGAGGGGCAGGACGACATCGGCGGCGTCGATGTCGACCAGCGTCATATAGGCGCGTCCGGTCGACCCGGCGGTCACCATCACCGGCGCGTCCAGCTCGGCTCCCAGGTCTTTGAACTCGATATAGCCGTCGGAGTCGGTGGTGGCGGTGCTGTCAGCGTCAGCCGCCGAGTCGTAGGTGGTGGTGTAGATATCCGTTTGCTCCTGCTGGCCGACCATGACGTTGGCGCCCGAGATGGGCGCGCCGTCCTCGGCTTGGACCACGCGCACACGCACGTTGCCATCGGCGTTACATCCGCCGGCGCCGCCGGTGGTGGTGGTCAGCGGGTCGGCGAACGCGACGCTGACCTGGGTGTTCATATCGACGTCCTGGCCGCTGCAACTGTCGGTCACCGACACGGTCACCGTCGCCGAGGCGACCCCCGAGGCGGCGGGCGGAGTGAGCTCGGCCCAATATGTATTGGCGCTCGAGTTGACCGCGCTGAGCGTGCCTTCGTCGGTGCTCATCGTGACGTTGGCACCGCTGAGCGGATCGCCGTCGGTGTCGTATAGCTCCAACACCACGGCCGAGGCCGCGTTGGTCCCGCTGGTCAGGCATCCGCTGGTCGAGGTGACGCTGCTGGACGTGTCGACCGATGCGCAGCACCCCTCGTCGACGGTGCCGTCGCAGTCGTTGTCCACGCCGTCGCAGCTCTCGGTGGTCGGCGTGACCTCCCCCGAGCAACTCCCCCAGGTACCCGAAGAGCAGGTCTGAGTGCCCTCTTGGCACTCACCGACCCCCTCGGTACCCGACGGGCCGGTATAACAGCTCTGGGTATCGCCGTCTGTGCAGGTACACCCCTCGTCAACCGTGCCGTCGCAGTCGTTGTCGACGCCGTCGCAGCTCGTCTCATCGGCCTCATAACCATTCGGCTCGCTACAGCTACCACTGTCATCGATGGTTCCCGAGACGCAAACGCCCTCAGAGCTGCCGTCGAAATCACACTGGCATCCCTCGTCGACGACGCCGTCACAGTCGTTATCCAGACCGTCACAGCTCGCCTCGTCGGCCTCGTAGTCGGCCGGGGCGGCGCAGTCACCGTTGGAGTCGATGGTCCCGTCAGCGCATACGCCTTCGCTTGTGGCGTTGAAATCGCAGGCACAGCCGTCGTCGACCGCGCCGTCGCAATCGTTGTCGACGCCGTCGTCACAGGTCTCGTCGGCGTCGGGGGTCGTCTCACCTTCACAGGCCTCCCACGCTCCATTGACGCACTCCTGAGTGCCGGCGGCGCATTGGCCCACGCCATCGGTGCCCGACGGGCCGCTATAGCAATCCTGAATATCACCGTCGATGCAATCGCATTCCTCGTCGACGGTGCCGTCGCAGTCATTGTCGACCCCGTCGCATAACTCCTCAGCACCGGGATAGACGGTGTCGTCGGCGTCATCGCAGTCGGTGTCGGTGCAGCTATCGCCCTGGCCGTAGCCGTCGCCGTCTTCATCGTAGCAGTCGGCGCATACGCCCGATTCGGGGGTGCATTGCTTGACGCTGGCGCCGTCGACGGTGTCGACCGTATTACAGGCAAAGCCGTCGGGGCAGTCGCGAAGGTCGCAGTCCTGGGCGCAGAAATTGCCGTCGGGAAGTTCCACGCACGAGCTGTGGGCGCCGGGGCAATCGGAGTCGGCCGTGCAGGTGTCGGTGCACTGGTCGACCCGGGGGAAGCAAAGTGAGGTCTCGGCGTCGTCGAGCAGCGGCTCGCATTGCCAATCGTCGCCGCAATCGGCGTCCTCGGTGCACTCGGCGGTGCAGACCTGCCCGTCGGGCCCGTCGAGACAATATCCCGACAAACAGTCGTCGTCGGAGTCGCATGGCTGCTGATAGTCGTCTTCTGTGCCGCCGTCTGTATCCGTGCCGCCGTCGGTGTCGGCGGTGTCCGGCCCGCCGTCTTCGACGATATCGGCCGCGTCGCCGGTATCGTCGCCGTCAGGGGCCACGTCGAGCACGTCACCGACGTCGGCCGCGTCGGCGCCACCGTCGCGCTCGAAGCTCGGAGCAGAGGCCGACTCGTCGAAGCTACATCCCGCAAAGGCCAAGGCCGTAGCCATGACCAAGAAGCTCGAGCAACAGCATCGAAGCGTCCTTGCATTCCACGACACCAACGTACCCATAGCGACCTCGCAAAATATCTGGCTGTAAACCAGACTCTATTTCATGAATTGGCAGTAATTTGTAGCCTACCAGATGCAGCGGAGCGTCTCAATCGCACGATCGCTACAACGAGAGGGCAGAAAGAGGGAGAAGGGAAGCCGTCGGAACACTGAACACGTCGGGCTCGTTTTACCAAGAACCAAAAACCAAGAACCAAGAACCAAGAACCAAGAACCAAGAACCAAGAACCAA
>JBKGZI010000020.1:0-28109 GCA_046545675.1 Persicimonas sp. | reverse complement strand
ACGTTCACGGGCTCGAACCGACCTTGACGTCTTTACGGGGCGACCCACATTCCAAGCGAGTGCCGTCTGGCCGTTCTGATCCCGTGGAGGAAACCATGAGCAGCAATGATTATCCCAGCGCAAAGCCGTTTCTTCCCGACAATCTCGAATACGATGCCTTGGCCGACGCCGCCGCTGGTTGTCAGGGTTGCCCGCTCTACGAGGACGCCGACCATGTGGTCTTTGGGGAGGGGGCGACCGAGGCCCGGCTGATGTTGGTCGGGGAGTCTCCCGGTCGCACCGAGGACGAGCAGGGCCGGCCGTTTGTGGGCAGCGCCGGAGGGTTGCTCGACCGGGCCCTCGAGGACGCCGGGTTGGCCCGCGAGGACGTCTATATCACCAACGCCGTCAAGCATATCCGGTGGGGCTCGACCGACGGCGTCCGCTCGCCGAAGACGCCCGGCGTCGCCCACATTGAGGCCTGTCGGCCCTGGCTCGACGCCGAGATGCAGATGGTCACGCCCCAGCGAATCGTGGCGTTGGGGACCCGCGCTGCGCGCAGCGTGCTCGGCGAAGAGGTGACCATCTCGAAGAGCCGCGGCGAGTTTCACAAATCGCTGTGGGGTGTCGAGGTCGTGGTGACCTATCATCCGTCCGCCGCGCTTCGCTCGCCGTCGTCGGGGCAACGAGATCGGATCTACGACCATCTGGTCGAGGATCTGCGTCTTGCCCAGCGTCCTCTGAAGACGGAGCCGCCGAGCCCGGAACTGCGACCGTAGGTCTGTGCGCTGCCGAACGCAGTCGCGAATCGGCGTTTGGCAGTGTCGACGCCAGGGACGGCGTCGCTCCATTTTTCGCGGCCATATTACTTACTCCTCCGGCCCGTTCTGCCAGGGCCACTTGCCGGTCATCTCCACCTCGAGGGTGAAGCTCAGAAGCGTTCGGATGGCGACGATGATGCCCAGGGTGGCAAGGCTGTATAGGGTGAATTCGACGGCGACTGTCCTGATGATGTCGGAGGCGACCAGCAGGTCGAGGCCCATCAGGACGCCGCGGATCACCGAGTGGCGGTAGCGGCGAAAGAGCTCGTCGCCCTCCATTCGTTGGAAGAGATTGATAGCTGCCCGGGTCGTCGCAGCGATCACGACCAGGCAGATGATCACGATGCCTAGGATTTCGAGGGCCGTGACGGTCTGCTCGGCCATCGTTTTGACGAAGTCTTCCACTGGAGTCTTTCCGGCTGCGACCCTATGACAATACGTCAGGCTCGGGACGAGAAATGGGCTTAGTACAAATAATCGTACATCTTCCCAAGCGCCCGCGTCTTCACGTACTTGACCGTCCAGAGTCCAGCCAGTGATTCGAAGCGATACTCCTGGCGAGCGTCGACGATATTCTGGGCGGCCCGGCTGTCGAGGCGAACCGCGTCGTCGAGTTCTTCGAATGTGGCGGTGTTGGCGAGCTCGAGGATGCTGATCGCGACCGGCCAGCAGGTCGCCAGGGGCCGGCCGTCTTCGTCGAGCTCCTCGGGGCAGCGGCCGTCGACGTAGAGATAATCGTATAGCTTTCGCACGCCGTGTTCTTTGAGATAATGCATCTCTTTGAGGTCGGCGAGCGTGTGAAACGGGGTCTGCTCACGCGTGGCCATGATGTCGTCGACGGCGCGCAGGTCCAGGCCCGCCCAGTCGTCGAGGGCCTCACGCGAGGCGCTGTTGGCGAATTCGACGATCATATGGGCGACCGGGGCGCAGTCGGCGAGGACGTAGCCGTCTTCGTCGAGCTCCTGGTCGCAGCGTCCCATCGGAAACCGCTCGTAGTCGGGATAGAAGAACTCGGTGCCCTGCCGGTCGATCTCGGTCAGCTCGAGCGACCAATCGCCGTCGCCGTTGCACTGCGGGTAGTGCATGACCGAGCGCGAGTCGTATTCGGTGACCGGGCGGTACTCCTCGTCCTCGAAACACCACTGGTAGTTGGTCTCGGGGCGGGTGTGCTCGTGGCGAAAGCCGAGCACGTGGCCCAATTCGTGGCGCAACACACCCTCCATCGTCAGGTTCTCGGCCAGCTCACCGCTGCCGCTGAGCGAGTCGTCCATCTCCGGTAGGTTGATGCGGACCTGGCGATCTTCGTTGTCGTAGTCTGGGAAGAACGCCCGGGCGAAGTACGTGGCGTCTTGCGGGGCGGTGGTGACCGGAAAGATGACCGCGTCGCTCTCGAGTTCGCAGTCGCCATCGGCCTCGGGTACGTAGCGGAAGTTGAGGTGGCCGTGCTCCTCCCAAGCTGCGGCGGCGGCCCCCATGGCCTCGATCACCTCGTCTTTTCGCTCACCGAAGGCGTCGTCGACGCAATAGGTCAAGTCCAGGCGCTCCGCGCGCGTCCAGCGGGTGTCCATCCCGTCCGCATGACGCACGGTCAGCGCGCTCTCGCCGCCCACCCGCGCGTCATAAAAGTCGCGAAGGCCCTCTTCACCGCCGGGAATCGGTAGATCGCCCTCGGTGATGCAGATGTCGGTGTCCGGCTCGCAATAGACCCGGTCGCGGAACTCCTCGAAGCTGATCGTCTCGGAGGTGTCTCCCCACTCGTCGGCCTTGCCGCCGTAGGAGCCGTCGTCGTCATCGGTTTGGGATTCAGTGCCGTCGGTGTCGGCGCAGGCGCTGAGCGCGATCAGCGCGCAACACGCGATCAGGGCGGAGTAAGTTTTGAGCGATGCGATGCGAGAGAACATGTCGGGACCTCGATCAAAAATGGCGGATACGGGGGCATCGTATTGCAGATAGTTTGATTGTGCAAAGCTGCCGCCATTCATGGGTGTGTTCATCGTCTGTCGGTCAGCACTGCACTCCCTCCCCGCGCGTAGCGAAGGGGAGGATCGAGGAGGGGCCCCACCTTGATCCTCCTTTATGCGGGTTGACCGTGCCACTTTTGGACTGCAAAAGCGGGGAGGGCATCTTCTGCCAACCTACAGACGATGAACACACCCGCCATTCATAGACTAAGGACGACCAGGCAACCGGTCTTCCGAGCGCGGCCGTGGAAATCCACCGCGGGGCGTTTAGCTTGCCACATCGAGTTATCCTCCGGCCGAGTCAGACGATATGGACGACCTCAGAATTAGCCGACGCGCCGCGCTCAAGGCGCTCGGGGCAGGTTTTGCGACGGCCGCGCTCTTCCCGTTCGGCGTCGCTGCCAGCACCGACGGGCTGATCACACGGGCCATTCCCTCGAGCGGCCAGAAGCTGCCGGTCATCGGCATGGGCACCTGGCGCACCTTCAACGTCGGCGCCGACAAGAAGCTGCGCGATCAGCGAACCAAGGTGCTCGAGGCGTTCTTCAAGGGCGGCGGCCGTGTGATCGATTCGTCGCCGATGTATGGCTCCGCTCAGGACGTCGTCGGCTACGGGCTCGACAAACTCGGCGCCGAGGACAAAGTCTTCGCCGCCGACAAGGTCTGGACGCGCGACGGCGACAAAACCCGCGACCAGACCGCCGAGTCCAGAGAGAAGTGGGGCATCGCCCGCTTAGATCTGATGCAGGTCCACAACCTGCTCGCCTGGCGAGAGCACCTTGAGACGCTCCAGGAGATGAAGGAAAAGGGCGAGATTCGCTACGTCGGCATCACGACCTCGCACGGGCGCCGCCACGACGACTTCGTGAAGATCATGGAGTCCCACGATCTCGACTTCGTTCAATTTACCTACAATATCCTCAATCGCCGGGCCGAGGACCGTCTCTTGCCGCTGGCGGGCGAGCGTGACATCGCCGTGCTCATCAACCGGCCGTTCGGCGGCGGCAGCGTCGTTGATCGCTTCAAGGGCAAGGAGCCGCTGCCCGAGTGGGCCGGCGAGATCGACTGCGAGAATTGGCCGCAATTTTTGCTCAAATTCATCGTCTCCCATCCCTCCGTGACCTGCGCCATCCCCGCGACCACCAAGGTCGAGCATATGCGCGAGAATATGGGCGCCGCGCGCGGCCGACTGCCCGGCGTGCGGATGCGAAAGCGCATGCTCTCCTACGTCCAATCGCTGTGATGGGAGATCTCTCCACATATTCGCTGATGGATTTTTTTCCGTTTGGTCCGGAGGTCTATTTTCGGCTCTTCGTGCGCCAAAATGAGGCCATTTGGCCGGCGCATATCCTCGCAATTTTATTGGGAATTGCCGTGATCGCGCTGGCCTGGCGAGGCCGCGGCCGCTGGGTCGGGCTCATCTTGGGCGCAAGCTGGGCTTTTGTCGGCTACACCTTCCACCTCGAGCTTTACGCCAACCTCAACTGGGCCGCCGAGCATTTTGGCTGGGCGTTCATCGCCCAGGGGGCTCTCTTGGCCGGGGCGGGTGTGCTCGGCCGCCTCGACTGCGCGCCCGACTCCGACGCTGACTCCGACAGAAAACAAGACCTCGATGGCGCCGGCTGGCTGGGGCTCGGGCTGGCCGTCTTCGCGCTGGCCATCTTCCCGCTGCTCGGGCCGCTATTGGGGCGCGAATGGACAGGCGTGGAGGTCTTTGGCGTCGCGCCGGATCCGACCGTGATCGCGACGTTGGGCTTGTTGCTCACGGCGCGGCGGCCCCAGTGGTTGCTCCTGGTCGTTCCGCTCCTGTGGTGTGTAGTCAGCGGCGCGAGCGCGTTGGCGATGGACGCCTCGGCGAGCTTCGCCACGCCGGCGGCCGGGCTCATCGCGCTCGCCGCGACCCTCTGGAGAACGCTTCGCGACGTGCTTCGATGAGCGAGCGATATAAGTGAAAAATTGAGTTTTCTTGGTTAACTTCTATAATGCGGCGCGTGGACACTAAGATTCTTGCACCAGCGCCGGAGTCGAGGCGTCCTCGAGGAATACTTCAGAATCAAGCCGTGGATGATTGTTGCCGAGTTGGAGCGCCATTCGCTGGAAGACGGATCGATTCGTGCGCCGCGAGCGCACCCGGCTTCTGGTGGGAGGAATCGTATTGATCGCGCTGGCCGTCTTGCAGGCGGTCGGCGGGCTCGACGCTGCCCAGTCTCAGCTCGACCGGTGGTATTTCGAGCTTCGCGGCGAGCGCGAATCCGGCGCCAAGGTCTTCTTGGTCACCGTGGATCAATCCTACGTCGATCGCGTCGGAGAGCCCCCGTTCGCGGATTCGCAGCTCGAGGCGCTGACGCGCTCGCTGAGCGAAGCGGACCCCACAGGCGTGGCAATCCATTGGCTGCCGGGTGTTTTTGAGCCGGCGGACGGCGTGGCGTCGATCTGCTCGACTCACCGGCGAGTGATCTTCTTTGGCGCGTCGGCGCGCCCGTCGAGCCTGCCGAAGGCATGTGCCTGGCGGGAGACGACCGAGCTCGAACCCCGGGGAGCCCTGAGCTTGTCGGCATCCGAGTGCTCGTTGCTCACCGAGATCTGGTCGTGGGCGGGTATCCGGCCCGATGCGACGGGTTCTTCGCCCGTCGAGATCAACTATGTCGGCGGAGAGGGCCTGCCACGGCTCTCGGCGGCGCACGCAGTCTCCGAGGACCTCTCCGGCGAGATATTTCGCGACGGTATCGTGTGGGTCGTCCCCAGCCTGCCCGGCACCGCGCAGGTCGACACGCCCCTGGGCGCGATGCCCAGCGCAGCGGTGCGCGCCGAGGCCGCCGCCACGCTGATCGATGATGCTCAATTCGACACCTGGGTGTGGCCGGCTTATGTGCTGCTTGTTTTAGGCGTCTTCGTCGGGGCATGGCTGTCGCGAAAATCCTTCGGGGTGCCCGCGCTCGTGGTGCTCGCCGTGGTGTGGTTCGGCCTGGAGGTACTCGCCTTTTCGTTTGGGCTGCGCACGCAGACGCTGGTCGCCATCATCGGGGCCTGGAGCTCCTATCTGGGAATGCAGGGGATCCGCGTTTTTGAAGACGAGGTGCGCGATGAGATTCGCGAGCGCCTCTCGGGAGCGGTGCGCCACGCTGACCAGCGCCGCGCCTTCGTCGCCGATGACGACAACGGGTTTTGGGCGGGCCTGCTTACCCGTACTCGCAAGCTGTTGCCGGTCGAGCAGGCGGCCCTGGCGGAGCTGCCCCCCGATAGCTGGTGGATCGAGTTTCGCGCGTTCCATCAGATGGACGAGACGGATATCGACGAGCGCCGCCGTGATGTGCGCAGAGCGCCGTATCGCGTCGGCCTGGAGCAGGGCCGGGCGTCGACGACCACGACCTACCTGAGCGACGAGCGCTTCGAGACGATCCTCGTGCCGCTGCATGCGGGCGGGCGATTGCGGGGGTTCTGGTTTGTCTTCGCCGCCGACGCCGACGCATTTTTGCGCCACCACCGGCCCCTTATCGGTCGTATCGCCGCTCAACTCGCCCAGGAGATGTATTGGCGCCAGCTCGAGCGCGAGGCGCCGGGGCTCCTCCAGCAGCGAATGAAGGCCGCCGATGAGGTCATGGAGTCGGCGCTGGCGGCGATGGAGCGCCTGGAGCTGGACCGGCGCACCCTCGAGGATGTGGCTGAAAACGCCCGCGTGGGGCTGATGATGACCAACTTATTTGGCGAGGTGACCTTCGAGAATTCGACCATCGCCGGGCTGTTGGTCGACCGGCAGGGCCAGCCGCTCGAATACGGCTCGTTGGCCGAGCTCGTCGCCACGGTACGCCAGGAGTCGGTGGCGGTGGCCACCGAGCGCCTCCAGCAGGTGCTGGTCGACGACGAGCCGCTCGAATTTCGCGCCCGGCTCGGCGGCGTGCCCGAGCGCCAGGTTCATTTCCGCGTGGCGCTTGCCCACCGCCAGGCCGGCGATCCGATGGCCAATCAATCCGGCGCCGACCGCCAGGTCACCGGCATGAGCGTCACCGCCGTCGACGTCACCCGCGCGGTGGCCCAAGACCGTCAGAAGCTCGGGTTGGTGCGCTCCATTCACACCCGCGCGGCGGACGTGATGAGCGTGGTCACGGGCTATAGTCAGGTCTTGGCGATGAGCGACGGGCTCGGCGAGGCCGAGCGAGAGCTGGTCAGCGGGCTGCAGTCGAGCCTGGGCGATATGAATCATATGCTCGACGACTTCGCCAACGTGCTCGACCCGCCCAACCAGGAGGCGATCGAGCGCCTGCCGGTGGCGCTGCAGCATGTGGTGCGCGAGGCGCTTCGCAGCACCGAGGAGGCCGTCGAATTGCCCCACATCGAGTTGGATATGCCCGAGGAGTTGTTGACCGCCGAGGGTCACGCCGAGTCGTTGCAGCGCGCCCTGAAGCTCATTTTGGTCGACAGCTTGGAGTTTGTCGCCCAGGCCGATAAAATCACCATCCGCGCCGATGACGGCGACGGCCAGGTCTCATTGAGCCTGGACGTGCCCGGGCTGGGCCTGCCGAACGCGCTCATGCAGCGTCTGCTCGAAGCGTCTGCCGGCGAGGTCAGCCGCGACGACAACCGCCTGGTCATCAGCAAGAGTTATGTCGAGGCCGGCGGCGGCCGCTTCGACGCCGCCAGCTCCGTCGACGGCGGCACCCGTTTTGTCATCAGCCTTCCCAAGCACGGTTCCGAGATTGATTGAGTTGTTCCCTCTCGAGATTTTCCCGGGCGGAGGCTTTGACAGTTCGGTCATCACGATCGTCCTGGTGGGATTGATCTGTCTTTGGGCGTTGGCCGAGGCCTTCGGCTTCGTCTTCGTCGGCCTGGTGGTGCCGGGCTATTTGACCAGCGTCTTTATCATCGCGCCGTCGAGCGCCGCGATCGTGCTCATCGAGGGGCTGATCACCTACGCGTTGGTGCGGGGGCTGTCGGACGGGATGGGCAGGGCCGGGGCGTGGTCGCCGTTTTTCGGGCGTGATCGCTTCTTTGCCTTCGTCATCACCAGCGTGATCGTGCGCCTGGTCGGTGAGCTGTGGCTGTGGGCCGCGATCTGGGATCTCACCCTGGAGTTGACCGGCCGCGCGCTGCCCCCGCCAGGGCCGCTGAACTCCGTGGGGCTGGTGCTGGTGCCGCTGGCGGCCAATATGTTCTGGAAGGTCGGGCTTCGGCGCGGGTTGACCCAGCTCTTGCTGCCGACAGCCGTCGTCTGGGCGGTGACCACTCAGATCGTCTTGCCGCTGACCAACCTTCGGCTGGCTGAATTCCAGTTGCACTACGAAGACGCCGCCGTCGACTTTTTGTCGTCGCCGCGCGCCTACATCATCTTGATCGTCGCGGCGGTGCTCTCGACGCGCTTCAACCTGCGATTTGGCTGGAACTTCGGCGGCATCCTGGTTCCGGCGCTGCTGGCGGTCTCCTGGAGCGAGCCGTTCAAGGCGTTGGTCACCTACGGCGAGGTCATCGTCTTGGTGGGCGTGACCACGCTGGTGATGAAGGCGCCGGTGGTGAGAACCTGGAACCTCGAGGGGCCGCGCAAGGTCACCCTGGTCTTCGGGATCGGCTATCTGCTCAAATATATCGGCGCCTGGGCGTTGCTCGAGATCGATCCGAGCGCGCAGGTGATCGACTTTTTCGGCTTCGGCTATCTGCTCAGCTCGCTGTTGACGCTCAAGGTCCTCGAAGACGGCTTCGCCCAGAGCTACCTGCCCACCTTTGCGGTGAGCCTGGCCGGCTTCGTCATCGGCGCGGGCATTGCCAGCGGGATCCATTCGCTGGGCGTCGGCCGGATCGAGCCGGTGGCCGTTCGCGCGAAGGCAGACGCCCCGGAGCATGTCGAGCAGGCCACCAACGCGCTGCTGCGGCGCACCGCGCTCTTCTACCGGAGCCGGCCGCCGGGGGCGCCGATTCGCGCCGAAGATCTCGATCAGATCGAGGCCATCGGCCGGCGCATCGACCGCCTATTCGACGGGGCCGATACCAGCCGGTGGCGAGGGCTGTCGGGGCCCGTCGAGCAGACCGATCTGCAGTGGCTCGAGGTCGGCGAGCCCGACGGCAGCCGCGCGTTTTTGCTGGCGGAGTCGACCGATGTCTTTCCGGCAGGCCGAGGATGGGGGGCGTATCTCTTTCGCCCGTCGGCCAAAGGGCCGGTCGTCGAGGTGCCCGCGGTCGGCGGAGACCCGACGCGGCTGTTGGCGGCGATGGCGGTCGCCTACGAGCTCGACGCGAGCGCGTTGTTGATCGGCTCGGTGAGCACCGCGGGCAACCTGCGCGAGATCGGCCCGCTCGAATCCGCGCAGACCCCGTTCCACCGCATGCACCTCGCGCTGTCGGGTCGTCGGGTCGTCCAGCTTCGCATGAACGGGTCGGCCCATGGCGCCCAAGCCTTTGTGGGCCATCAACTCGACCCGAAGCTATCGGTCGCCGCGCTTCGGCGCGCGCTCGGAGATGTCTCGATGCAGTGGGATGTCTTCGACGATTCGGACCGCCAGCGCGCCACCAGCGAGTCCTCCTTCACCACGGTGGTGCTCGGCCGCAAAGGCCAGGAGCGCGCCGCCGAGTTGATGGCAAAGCGGGCCGGCGTGACCACGACTCGCCGAACCGGCGGCGAGGAGGCCGAGCGCGCCAGCTCGCTGCTGACCTTTTTGGAGGGCTGGATGCTCGGTACGGCCTCGAGCCCGGCTCGCATCGCTCAGGGCTACGGCGAGCTCGACACGGCGGCGACACCGGCCGATATCGAGCTCATCGATCGTGCCGTATTCGCCCCCCTGGTGCGGATGAGCCGCCAGCCTCACAGCCGAGTGCGCGCCCGGCGCACCCTCGCCGTCGTGCGCGCGGCGGCCGCCGCCGTCGGTATGGAGCTTGGACGTGTCGAGATCGCCAATTCCGACGCGTGTTATTGGACGCTCAGCGAGAGCAGGCGCCCGCTGCGCGGCCTCGGGGTGGTGATGATTGGCTGTGAGGCGCGCTCGCCGGTGGTCCTCGAGGTGCCCTATCCTCGCCGCGAATTCTCGACCTGGCGCGTCGCCGCGCTCATCGCAGGCGAGCTGCAGGTCCGGGGCTTGGTCTTCGGCAGCAAGATGCGCGGCTCGTCGGGCGCCTCGTTGAGTCCGGAGGCCGAGACGTTGTCGCCGGGGCAAGTAGCGCTCGACCCGCTGGACCCGACGACCTCATTCACCGCCGCCCACAGGGCCTTCCAGCGCGAATATATCGACGTCGGCGCCCCCTGGGCGGTCCAGCTTCGCGGACTCGCCGACGAGCGACCCCTCGCCGCTGATATGCTGGTGAGCCCGGACCAGCCCGTCGCCGCTGCCCGGGCTCCTGCCGAGGTCGGCGCGCTCTACGAGTGGTTCGAGCAGCGCGGCGTAGATATGGAGATCGACGAGGGCCAGCGCGATTATGCGCCGCTGCGCGGGCTGAGCGACGCCACGAAGAGCTACTCGCGCCGGGTCGCCGGTGGGCGGCATATGCGACTTTGGGTGGGCGCCGCATTTCGTTCCGCGCTGACGCCGTCGCCCTCGCCGCAGCGAATGGTCGAGCTGATGGATCGACGCGGCTCGGGCTGGCAGGAAGCCTCCATCGTCGAGTGGATGCGCCGGCCGGTGCGGCCAGACTCGGAGGCTCCGCTCGTGTCCATCTCTGCAGACGACTTCGACGCCGCGCTCGACGAGGCACAGGATGCCGCCGAGCGTTTCGCCGCGACGCTCAACCCGATCTATCTGAGCGAGGCCTTCGAGGTGCTCGCCGACGACGAGCTGCAGCCGACGCTGCTGGTCGACTCGGCCCGCAGACAGGCGTGGCTGAGCGTTCGGGGGCGCGTGGTTCGAGAAGTCGCCGAGTCACAACCCGATCAGCCAGCCCCGGCTGAACACAGCGTGAGCCGGGTCAGCCTGCGCCTGCAGGCGCCCGAATTCGCCCGCGGCCAGGTCGAGCTCGGCCAACACGGACCCGTCAGCGAGCTCGAACTGTTGGTCGCCCGCCGCGTGGTGTCGCAAGTCGAGGTGGCCGCGTCCGCCGAGGAGTCCCCATGAAGACGCTGGCGCGAGCGATCGTCTTGGTGGTCTGCCTCGCTGTTCTCGGCGGCATGATGTGGCGTGCGCTGCAGGGCGGCGAGACCGGCTCGGAGGTCGTCGAGGCCGACAAGGAGCAACGCACCATCGCCTACGTCGCCGATGCCGACGCCGGCCCGCGCTTCGGGCTCCCGCCCAGCGCAGACGGCGCCAAGAATGTGTTTCGGGTCCTCTCGTATGTGCACCTGCCCGTTCGCACCGATCAGGAGACGTACTCGCCGCAAACCCAATACGTCTACGGGCTGCGCTGGGTCGTGCGTGAGGCTGACGGAGAGCAGGTCGCCGATGGCACGATCTGGTCGCAGACGCGAAAGTCCAAGGCTAACTTCAGCGGCGGCGCGTGGCGAAGCGAGAGTGTCTATTATTCGGCCGGCCAGGGCAGCGGCGAGCCGGCCGACGGGCGCCTGACCGACCTCGACCTGACCGCCTATGCCGGGCGAGGGCGGACCGTGGAGTTTTTGGCTGTCGGCGCGCCGTCGGGGCCGGACGACGCCCAGTCTGACGACGCTCCCGACGACCAGCCCGCTCAGATCAACCTGGTCGTCTTCAAGCAATTCGAACGGGAGACCTTTCGCCAACAATGGCTCGAGCGCACCTTGTCGAGCCGGCGCAAGGCCGAGCTCGCCGGCTACGCCCGGGTGCGGGGTTGGAGCGATCTATCGAACGCCGAGCGCCGGGCGATCCTCGACCACGGCTGGACGCGGCTGTCGAGCCTCGTCGAGGTCCCCACGCGCACGATGTATGAGACCGAGTTTCGCCTCCACGACAGCACGTTGGTGCCGGCGTCCGGCGAGCTCATCGGCCGACGCCACCATCTGGTCTACAACGTGCGCGGCCCGGCGCGGCTGAAGGTGGCGCTGCAGAGTGAGGACACCTCCGAGGACCGTCAGGTGCAGATGCAGGCCACGCTGCTCTCCACGGCGTCCGAGTCCGAGCCGGACCTCGCCTACGATTCGCTCGACAGCCAGGTCTCCGTGCTCGCCGCGCCGTTTGGCGCGAGCACGCTGCAGGCGCTGGCTCCGCAGGCGCAGACCGTCGCCGAGGTCCCCGCCGGGCGAACCGCCTCGGTGAGGCTGCGGGCCGACGTCGACGAGCCGCTTCGCGCGGTGGCCTTCATCGACCGCCGGCAGGCCGTGATGGGCGAGGGTGATATGCGTGAGATCGGCACCGACGACGCGTTGGTTCGGCCCGATTGGAAGGCATTCTCGCAATGGGAGATTCGCCCGGGGAAGGCCGCCAGATACTCCATTGTCCAAGACGAGCGCATCGCCGGACACGCGCTTCGAGTCAGCCTCCGCGGCCTGGCGGACTCGCCCGAGGAGGCGCGGTTGGTCTATCGATTCATGAACGGCGATGAGGTGCTCGGCAGCGGCAAGATCGAGCCGTCGACGGATATCTCGGCCTTCGAGCGCCTGGAGCCGCGTGTTGACGAAAAGGAAGTGGCCGAGAAGGGAGCGGACGAGAAGGGAGCGGACGAGACGCCGGCGAGGCTTGTGTCCGAGCCGACCACGCATCGCTTTTGGCTGCCGGAGGGAGCCACACATCTGGAGCTCGACGCCGAGGGCGGCTCGGTGCTGGCCGGCGTCTCGTCGTTGGTCTTCGCCGAGGACGCGAGGGAGGCGTTCGAGCGGCCGCCTTACGACCAGACGCCGGCTGGCCTCTCGTGGCGATATGCTCCGACTCGCTTCCAGCCTTGGCAGTCATTTCATCCCTCGAATATCGACCAGTTGGAGGCCGACGGTCAGCGTCGAAGAGTCCGCGCACAGGTCCGGCTGCGCCCGGACTGGGCAGCGATCGAGGATGCAGGCGCAGTCGTGGAGACGTTATGCGACGATCCACGGCGCTGCGATTTCGTCCGTCGCTTCGAGCCGCCCGAGCCGGAGCCTGAAGAGCCGGTCGCGGTGAGCCTCGCCGCGGCCGGAGAGCCTCTGTCTCGCCTGGTCGCCGAGCCCGCCGACGTGCAGCCGACCAGCTCCCGAGCGGTGGCGATGCTGGAGAGCCGGTGGGACACGAGCTATCGCACGCAGCTCGAGCCCGGCGTCGAGGCGCCCTGCAAGATCCAGCGCGGCGGCCGCGTCGCGCTGGACTACCAATCCCCGGATTTTGGGCTGCTCGGCGGCACCATCGAGGTGCTGTGGAACGGTGAGCCCGTCGAGCGGCGTCTGATCCGTACCCAACGCGACCGCCTCTATGTGAGGCCCGAGTATGCGAGGTCTAAGCCCGCGGGCCGGACCGGTCGGCTCCAGGTCGACGTCCGAGCACCCACCGAGGGTGCGACCACCCGCGTCAGGTTGAGCGCCGATTGTTCGCCGGCGTCTGCCACCCGGGCAGCCCGGGTCGTGCGATTGCGCCGCGTATGGCGTATGAGCCGCGGCCGACCCATTCGCGTGCGCTTGCCGACGACGGCCGACGAGGCTCCAACCCTCTACCTGGCCGCTTACGCTCCGGGTCAGCCGGACTCGCTCGAATTAGCCGCCCGCGTCGACGGCGGCTCACCGCAGCTACGCCTCGAAGGGCAGGTCGATCAGATCACCGCCGCCGAACGCACGCTGACCCTCGAGCCCACGGACGCCAGCGTCGATCTGCACAGCTCGCCGCCGCGCCGGCTCTCGGGGCCCAGATTCGCCGCCGTGCCCACCGGCACCGACTGGCAGGCCGGATGGCACGATGTGGAGCTTCGGGCTGCCAAAGATCAGCAGGTGTGGGTGCGGTTTTATACGAAGGTAGCCGACCCGGCGCTGCGCGCGAAGCTGGAGTGAGAGGCGGTGAGCGCTGGACGCCTTGGCCCATTGCGTTACAATGGCTTCAACCGTTTGTTTCCCCTCGCCAGTCGTAGTCGCTGATGCCTCGTCCACTCTGCCGCCAGCGTACAATCCGCCGAGCGTTCGCGTCGCCGGCGGTGGTCGTGGGCGTGCTGGTGGGCTGTCTGGTGGTGGGGGCGAGCCTCGGCTGCCAGGGCGGTGCCATTAACCAGGTCGAGGTGGCGCCTCCGCCGACCAGCCTCGATCGCAGCCCGCTCATCGAGCAGGCGCGGCCGCATAAGGACGCGCCTGTTTTTTACTCGCCGCCTACCCTGAGCCAGCGGCTGAGCTTGCAGCACGTGCTGCCGGCTTTCTTCCGGGACCTCGCCGACGGCCAACAGCGATTCGACGCCTATGAGGGCCGCTTCGACAAGGCCGGGCTTCGCATGCACAGGTTGCTGCGCGGCGACGAGGTCTGGATCGTACTCACCGAGGGCGGCAGCGATTGGCGAGGCACGGGAACCTATGTGTTTCGCACCGGCGAGGTCGGCGAGGAACTCATCGTTCAGGCGCCGCACTCCTACCACGACTATCACACCGGCTCGATCGCCGAGCGGATGTTTCACGACGCCAAGATCCGGGGGTTCTTCTTCAATACCTGTCACCGTTACCGGCCGTTTCCGGAGCACTCCGAGAGCGAGGGCGCCGACCCGGCCGATCTGGCCCACGCGACCGATAGCTATTTTCATCTCTTCAGTGTCGAGTACTTGAGCCGAATACCCGAAGGCCGCATGGTGCAGGTTCACGGCTTCGAACGCGAGACCCTCGCCAAAAACAAGATCGGCGTGGTGCTCAGCAATGGCACCGAAGAGCCGTCGGCGTGGTCCAGGCAGGTGCGCGATGCGCTCGGCGGTGAACTCGACGGCGTAGAGATCGCGCTATACCCCGAAGACACTCGTTATTACGGGGCGACCTCCAACGCACAAGCGCGCTGGGTGCATAGCTACGGCAGAGGACAATTCCTACATGTGGAGTTGAGCCGTGCGTTGCGAGACCGCCTCGATGCGGATGACGAGCTCTTATACCAACTCCGCCAGGGAATCTTCGCAAGCCCGTGAGTCGTAGTCCTTCCCAGCTCGACCATCGCCGAGGAGGGCGGCACCGATGTCTTCGCCTGGCAGTCAGCTTCGCCGTGCTCGTGTGGCTATTGGCGGCGGCGAGCGCCTCGCACGCCCAGTGGGCGAAGTGGGCGCCGCGGCCGGAGCCGGCCGTAGAGCAGCTCTACGGCTGGACGCCGCTGTGGGACGATCGCCCAAGGCGCATCTTAAAGCCCGGGGAGTCCCTCGAGATTCCGTCCGGGCGCCTGTCGGTGCTGCGGGTGCAATTCGCCCAGCCGAAGCTGGCGTCCTACGTCGGAATGTCGCGCCGATTTGAAGCTCCTCCGAGCTCGAGTGCCCAGGTGCCCATCGCGCCGCTGCGGCTTCGAGACGGCGACTGGCTGGTATTTTCGCCGATGCACCAGCGCGTACCCATTGAGCTGACGTATTCGGGGAAGGCGAAGGTGCCTCTGGAATTCACCGTCCAGCGCCTCGAGCAGTCCGAGGCGCGGTATTATTGGGTGTGGTGGGCGCACAGGCTCCTCGAGTGGGTCGAGGCCGGCGGTCGGGGACAGCCGCCGCAGGGCTTGGCTATCCCGGGGCGTCGCGGCGTGGTTCAGGAGGCACAGTTGGTCAGCGAACTCACCAGGTTGGTCGACGCCGCAGGTGGCAGCGACGGTGAGATTCGCGCCGCACGCCACCTGGGGCGGGTCAGGCTGCTTCGGGCGATCGAGGCGCGTCGCGATCCGTCCACCGATTATTATACCTCCGAAGATCTGCTCGCGGCCCATGATGACCCGCTCGCCGGAGTTTCGGTGCGCGCCGGCACGCGCGATCTCGGGGAGGCGGGCGTTCTGGGCGAGCGGAATACGCTGGATATCGAGGTCGAGGGCCCGGCCCAGGTTCACCTCGGGCTGCGCGCCTACAAGGAGACGGCGCGACCCGACGCCAGCACCGACTACTCCCTCGAGGTCGTCGAGGATGGCGAGGCCGTCTATCGCGAGGAGTTCTCGAGTCGGGCGGCCAAATATGACGCCGACACGGACGCCGACGACACGGATGCCGCCGACACGGACGCCGACGACACGGACGCCGACGACACGGACGCCGACGACACGGACGCCGCCGACACGGACGCCGACGACACGCCTGCCGACGGCGACTCGCAGCCCATCGTCGATCGAGCTGCGGACGGGCGGGTCTTCGCCTCCGATCAGCGGGGGCGCGTGCTCGGGTGGCGGCGCCAGGCGCGCTGGTGGGTTCCGCCCGGAAGACACAGCTACCAACTTCGGGTCAGCGGCGCTGGTGTGGCTCTCGACGGGCGTATTTATCGCCCCAAGCAGTTGGTCGAGGATGCTCTCGAGCGCCGATGGGATGCCGGCTGGCACGTCGAACAGGCCGAGGATTTGCTCGGGCGTGACAACGGCGACCCAACCGACAGCGACCCAGAGAAGGGCAACCAGCAAGATCAGGTCGCCCATCGTCTGCTTCGCATCGAGCGGGCGGCGTTGACCCAGGACCATCGAGCTCACCGGACGTTCACCGGGCGCTATCGGCAGGCCTTTGCCAACGGCGGCGACCCCGGCGCTCGAACCTGGTTCTCCTGGCAGCGTCTGGCGAGCCTCGGCTCGGACGCCGCCGACGCGGCACTGCCGTCGGCCGAGCACGCCCGCGCGATGGCCTCTGACCCGGAGGTGGCCGAGGTGCTCCGCCGCCAATTTGCCTTCACACTTGCCGAGCTGCGCCTGGAGCGTGGCGAGCCCAACCGGGCGCTCGAGTTGATGCGCTTATTCGAAGAGCGCGAGGACTCCCTCGATCAGGTGCTGTTGCGCGCTCGGGCCGAGATGGAGGGCGGAGAAGACCGCTGGAAGCGTTGGAGGGCGGTCTCGCAGCTCTATGAGAGGTGGCTCGAGCGCCCCACCAGCGAGCCGATTCAAAAGACGCTCCAGCAATATTGGTGGAGCCAGACCTATTGGCGCGAGCTTTCGCCGCGTCCCGAGGACGAGACGCGGCGTGTCGACCTCGCCGAGGCGGTCCCCACCGAGACCGGAGAGGTCTTCGTCGACGAGGTCAGTGACCTCAGCCGCGTCTGGTACCGCGTCGAGCCCGGGGAGCCCTACGAATTTCGTATCAAGCCGGCCTTCGACAGGCCGGATCGGCTGGCCCGGGTGCGTCTGGCGCTGGAGGGCGAGAGCGGACCCACCTTCGACAGCCTCGAGTGGAACGATCAGACGCTCACATCGCTGCGACTCGGCACCCGCCAGACGTTGACCTTCGCCGCCAAAGCCAAGACCTCCCATATTCTCCGTGTGCCCGAGTTGGGCCGCGACGAAGACAACGATGAACACGGCGATGAGCACGAAGAGACCGCCGTCTTCGTCGACCAGGCTCCGCTGGACGGACTGTCGCTCGACGCCGGCGACGTCGTCCGCGAGCAGACCTACTGGAGGGCCACGGCGGACGACCCGCCCACGTTTTCGCTGCCGGCTGTCGGTACGACGCGTTTTGTGCGCGTGGCGGTGCGAGGGCAACGGGGGGAGACCGGAGATCTCGGCGACTGGTTGCGGTGCAACTTCGGCGACGGCCGTCAGCGTGTGGTCCCGATCCGATGGCAGTCAGCGCCCGAGGGCGGCGCGGATCGGGCGGTGCATTTTCTCCTAGAGGTGCCCGCCTCGGCGCGCCAGTTGACCCTGAGACCGCGCGACGAGTCCTTGTTGGTCTCGCTGGATATGCGCGCCGGAAAGCTCCCCGAGTTGCCCGAAGACCAACGCACCGAGGTCGCCGTCGAACTTCCCGCCGACCAGGAGCGCCTCGACGCGCTGCGCCACCTGTCCAAGCAGCTCGCCGAGGCGAGCGCCCTCGAGCGCGTCGAGTTGCTCATCAAGCGGGCCAAGATCTTGATGTCGCTGGCACGAAATAGGCTCGCGCGCGTCGACCTGGACAGAGCCATGGGGCTGGTGCCGGCGACCCACCCGCTCTTCGAGCAGGCGCGCCTGCTTCGGCGCTCGGTGCTCCATCGGTTGAGCAGCAAGTGGTTCGAGCTCGAAGATGACTGGCTGGACGATGCGTCAAATATGGCGCCGCTGGACCTCGCTGCCCAGGTTATTTCGACGGCCGAGGCGTCCGAGGACCTCGAAAAATGCGACGTAGCCCAACGGGCTACTGATTCGAGCTCGAACAGCGCGTGTCGACGCGCCCGCCAATTTTTTGCGCTCGCTGAAGCCGAGGCCGAGGGAGTTAACGACGCGCAGATCTCGGCGCTGCGCGAGCTGCTCGAATACTGGCCGTCCTCGACCTCGAATCCCTGGCATGTCCACAGGCTGCTCGCCGAGCGCCTCCTCGACGAGGCCGCAGGCGGCGGCGAGCGGGCTTCGGCTGCAGCCACCGACGCCTATGGACACGTCCGCCGCGCCGTCGAGCTCTTTCCCGTCTCGTCGGTGCGATCGGTTTGGTACGACACGCTCGGCCACACCAGTTGGAAGTCACTCACCAGCTTGTCAGGCGGTGTTCGCAGCGCGTTCGCCCGTTTCGAGCCGACACGCGAGGTCGAGAACGCGGCCGATTTCGACCTCGCGGTCATCGACGACGCCATCGACGAGCAGGTCGGGTACGCGCTGCTCGGGGTGAGCTGGCCCCGGTCTCACGCGCTGCAGATGTACCAGGCCAGCCGCAGGTCGCTGTCCTTCGAGGCGCAGCGATCCGGAGAGCTCGTGCTGCGTAGGATCTGCGTCGATCTGCGCCCCGACCTACAGGGCAACGGCCCCACGGAGCCCTGCCGGATCTTCGGCGAGCTCCACCGTGACGACGGCCACACTGTGGCGGCCGACGGCTCTCGAGGCGCCATCGGCTCACAACAAGTGGTCACGACGCGCTGGAAAGTGCGCAAGGGCGTCGAATACCGTCTCTCAATCGAGCGCGCCGACGAGGTGTCGGGCCGGCTGGCCTATGCCTACACGACGGTTTCCTACCCGGACCAGGGCTCGGAGCCGCGCGTCTCGCCGGTCGTCCAGCGGCGATCCCGACGCGTGCGGGTGCTCACGCCCTCGGAGCCCGCGGCGACGGTCCTGCTCGGCCCGACTTATCTTCGTCTCGACGCCCGCAGTCTCGCCTCTTTTGGCGCCGAAGCCGTGAAGATCACCGCCGAACATCTGGACAGCGGCGAGATCAGCGAGCGGCTCGTCGAACTCTCCGACAACAGGCAGGCTGGTGCCTTTTTGGCGTCCGAGGAGCTCAATCGGGCGAGGCGAGCCGAGGTGTGGCTGTCACGCCACGGGCCGTATCGAATCGAGATCGAGGCGCAGGGAGGTGTAGCTTCGGTGCGGCTGCAGGCCCGGGTTCACGATGCAACCAGCCTCGCAGCGCGCGCGGACTCGAGCGAAGCTGCCCCCGAAGACGCGCAGGCCGACGACGAGGACGCTCGAGGCGAGGGCAGCGCGCCCCCGAGCACATCGGATCCCGGTGATGACAGCTTCGATCTCGATCTCGCGCTCGATCCGGTTCGCGCGCCCCACCTGGCCCGGTTCGGCCGGCGTGATCTGCTCGAGGAAGAAGTCTTTGCGGCCACACCGTTTTTGTCGATGGCGTGGAGCGCGCGCGACCTCGAGATCAACAGCGAGAGTCCCACCTCTTCGGATATGGGTTCTCGGCTCGAGATGCTCGGCGGCGCGTATGCCGCGTTCGACGAGCCGCGGCTGTGGTTGAGGGCTCAGGGCGGGCTGCACCTGGACTTCGAGACGCCGATGGTCCCGACCGCCGGGGCTTCGGTAGACTGGCGGCCGGATTGGTGGCGGCTGCGCGTCCAGCCCGAAGCGTCGATCTATACCCAGACCAGCGGGCGGTCGTTTTATAGCGGACGCGGCGAGTTGAAACTCGCCAGGAGTTTTGGCGTCGCCGACAGCCTATGGTGGGTCCACAACCTGCGAGCCAAGGGACGCCTGCAGGCCGACGACGCCCCCGCCAGGGCCGACGGGCGGTTGTCCCCGCGGATCTACTCCTCGTATGCCGAGGCTCACCCGGTGACCTGGGACTACCTGTCGCTGTTGTGGTGGCGCCCGTTTCTGAACCTGATCGGCTACGGCTACGTGCAGCCCGAGCTCAACCCGGATCTGAGCCTGGACAAGCTGCGTATGCGCGTGGTGGGCCGGACGATGCTCCAGACGACCCGCCTTGAATTGGGCTACGCTTTTACCTGGTATGTCGACGACCAGTGGCGTGAAAATGCCTTCTTGCGCCACGACCTCGAGCTGTCCGGTCGGCTTTATTATTGGGTGATGGGAGAGCAGTTGCTCAGCCTGGATGCGTTCGGCCAAGGCTCGCTCTACGATTTCCAATCCAGCGATCACTTCGAGCTGAGCTTCGGGCTGCAAGCCTCGTATACCTTCGCCAATCGGGCCCATACCGGCCAGCTCCCGCCGACCGAGCTGACCTTCGAGGAGCTCATCGAGCCGCGCTACTTTCGGGACTGACGTGATCTTCAAGGCTGGAACACCCGGGGAGGGAGCGGCGGTGACCACGCTTCGCCAGGCGCTGCCGGCGCTTGTCATCCGGCTCGACGGCGAGTCGGTCGACGAGGTCGAGCGGCGCGTGGGCGCACGCAAGGTCAAACAGGAGAGCTTCGTCGACGAGTTCGTCGACGCCCATGTCTTCATCGACGAGCAGCTCGCGCTCTGGGCGAAGCTGACTCAGTGCCTCGAGGCGTTGCACGGAGAGTGGCGCGCGCGACGGGAGGCGTTCGCGGCGTTCTCCACCAAATACTTCAACCAGCCCACGGGCCGGGCGCGTCGCGGCGTCATGCTCCAGCATCTTCGCGAGCACAGCGCGAGCCGCCGTGATTTTCGGCGCGACCGGCGCGCGCTCGACGACTACCTCGACTTCGACGTGCTGCGGGAGCGTCATCAGCGTCAGATCAGCCAGACGATCGGCCATATCCGCGTGATTTTGTACGCGATGCCCCGTCTGGCCGCCGATATGCTCGCCCGGCTGGACCACCAAGAAGACGCAGAGCTGGCCGCAGTGCAGTGCCTGCGCTCGGTCGAGTCGGCAGGGCGTCTGGGCGCGTATTTTCAATACGTCGATGCCCCCGATCTCTTGCTGCAGGCGCTGTTGGCGCTGTACCCGATGATGTCGCTGCTGCTTCGCCACAGCCCGAGCTTCGTGCGTGCGGATTGGGTGCGCCGACTGGTCTTGCTGATCAACGGTGGCGAGGCGGCCTCGTGGGTGCAGATCGCTGCGCTTCGCATCCTCGTCCACGACCGACAGTCGGGCGTCGAGATTGTAGAGAACCGGTTCATGCGAGACTCCGGGGGCCCAGACGATTGGCATGTGCGCGCTCACTGCGCCCGCCTGCTGGGGGAGCACGCCCCCGATCGCGCCCTCGAGGTCTTGGCCGACGGAGACGACGCCAGTCAGTCTGTCGCCATGGCCATCGCCGAGACGCTCGGGGGCCTGGCTTCGACGCGCGCCGTCGAGCACCTCGAGCGGCTCGCGATGGTGCGCACCGAGCCGCGCCCCAAGGTTCGAGGGGCGGCATTATTGGCCCTCGCGCGGCAGATTGAATGGGGAGGCGAGGTCGCCACGGCGGCCGCAGACGTCCTGATGCGCGGTCTGCAGCGCGAGCCGGAGGCCTGGATCATCGGATGTCTGCACGAGGAACTCGAGGCCTTGCTCGACCGGCTGGCCGAGAGCGACCCGGAGGCTGCCAGCCAGGCCGCCGAGATGATCCGCGCGGCGTTGGGGCGTCGTCTCGAGGCCGAGCCGGATACCGCCGTGGCCAATCGGATCGCCCGGCTTCGCCTTCACCTCGCCGAGCGCACCGGCCGAGCCGCCGGTGGCGACGTCGAGGACCTGGTCGGCCTGCTGGCGCGGCTGCATGACGGCCAGAGCGTCAAGATCTCGGCCGAGGAGTGGACCCGGCAGATGGTCATGCGGGCGATGGCCCGCGCCGCCGGAGAGGGCTTTGGTCTCTACGCGTACCGACGCTTTGGCTCCTGGCGGGTGCGCCGCGGCGAGAAGACCCGCATGCGCATGTGGCGCGTGCTACACGAGCTGCGACACCCGGCGCCGAATAAGCGCCAGGGCTATTTTCACACCCACGGGCGGGTCTACCCGGGCTGGCTGCGCGCCCACCCCGAGCAGCTCGGCGAGCTGACGCCCACGGCGGTGCCCGGCGAGCGCCGCCAGATCTCCGAGGAGGGCGGGTGGGGACCTTATTTGCCGTTGGTCGATGACGTCCTCGACGCTCAGACCTCACGCCGTCCGATCACTCTGGTGACCACCGTCGGCGTGGTCACGCTCGAGGCGCCCAGAAACCCGCTGCGCCGGTTGTGGAACCTATGGGCGATCTCGTGGCGTTACGACCGCCTCGACCGCCAACGATCGGCGAGCATCGAGGGGGACGATGAACGCCAGCGTTCCCGGTACCTGGCCAGCATCGAAGACGTCTATCACACCGAGATCGGCTTCGAGCGCCACCTCGACGACGACCCGGTCCCGCCGCAGACGCGGGCGCTCTTCGCGCAGAGTTCGGCGGGGCCGATGCTGGAGGCGGCCCCGCAGCGGGCCAGTTTGGTTGGAGATGGCCAGGCTGAACAGAGTTCGGCTCGCGAGGAGCGAGCAGGTCAGGACTCGGCCAAGACGAAGCCAGCGAGCGAGGCCGTCGAGGAGCATATGACGGCCCTGGTGGCCGTGATCGCGTCGACCTGGGGGGCGCTCGAGACCATGGGCGGCTGGGTCGAGCGCACCGTGGTGCGCATGCTCTCGCGGGAGAGCGCACGCATCGCCGACCTGGCGATCGCGCTGTTTTTGGTGGCCGCGCTGTTTTTGGGCCGCCTGACCGTGGCGCGCTGGCGCATCGATCGGTGGCGAGCCTCGATTCCGCTGTGCATCGGCGGGTGGGGCACCCGCGGAAAATCCGGCACCGAGCGGCTCAAGGCGGGCTTGTTCCACGGACTCGGCTACGACGTCTTCGTCAAGACGACCGGCTGCGAGGCGATGTTCATTCACGCCCCGCGCGGCGACGAGGCTCGCGAGATCTTCATCTACCGCCCCTACGACAAGGCGACCATCTGGGAGCAGCGAGACATGCTCGGCCTGGGCACCCGGCTCAATTGCGATGTCTTTTTGTGGGAGTGCATGGCGCTCAGCCCGCGTTATGTCGATCTTTTGCAGTCGCAGTGGATGCGCGACGACCTCGTCACTCTGACCAACGCCTATCCCGATCACGAAGACATTCAGGGCCCGGCGGGCGTCGACGTCGCCCGCACCATCGCCGGCTTTTTGCCCGACGGCGGCCAAGCCCTGACCACCGAGCGCGAGATGCTGCCGATCTTGCAAGACGAGGCGCGCAAGAAGAAGACCGACCTGCAGGTCGTCGGCGAGAGAGACGAATACCTGCTGCCCGACGACGTGCTGGATCGATTCCCCTACAACGAGCACCCCCGCAATATTGCGCTGGTGGCCGCCATGGCCGAGCACCTCGGGCTCGAGGCCGAGTACGCGATCTTTCAGATGGCCGACCACGTCGTGCCCGATCTCGGGGTGCTCAAAAAATACCCCGAGGTCGAGCTTTTGGGCCGCAAGCTGAGCTTTATCGCCGGAAACTCGGCCAACGAGCGCGCCGGGTTCATGAATAACTGGACGCGCATGGGCCTGGATAAGGTCGATCCGAGCGTGGAGTTGAATCGGCGAGTGATCACGGTGATCAACAACCGCTACGACCGGATCTCTCGCTCGAAGGTCTTCGCCGACATCATCGTGCGCGACATCGCGGCCGATCGACACGTACTCATCGGCACCAACTTGAGCGGGCTTCGAAACTACCTCGCCGAGAGCCTCGCCAATCATCTCGACGGGGTCAGCGTCTTCCCCGACGACGGCACCGAGGCCGACCCGCAGACGGTTCGCGGGCGGCTGGACTCGATCTTCAAGAAACTTCGCCTGGTCGCCTTCGAGCCCGAGGCGCTGGTCGAGTCGTTGCGGCTGATGGTCGACTCCTGTGGGCTCACGCTGCCCGAACGTCAGGCCCAGCGGTGCCGAGCCCTGCTGGTTGATCTCTTCGAGGAGAACCTCGACAGCTTTGAAACGCTGGAGTCTTTTCGTGACAAAGTGGGCGCCGACGCGCGCTGGAATGCCTGCATCGAGGCGATCCGCGCGCTCATCGACGCCGAGGTCACCAGCGCGCTGCAACCGTATAACAAGGAAGCCGCCGGCCACGCCTCCGACGTCCCCCGCAAGCTCGCCTTTGCACCCAGCCGGGATATCGAGCCGGCCTGGCTCGAGGTGGTCAGTTGCGCGCTCGCCGCGGCCAGTCTCGAAGCTAGAGCCGAGTTGGTCATGAAAGACAAGCTCGCTGCGGCGGCCTTTCACGAGCACCTGATGGCGTTATACGAGGAGCGCTTCTGGGATCTCGTCGTCTCCATCGACGACCCCGATGTCTCCGGCGACTATATCGTACGACGGGTCTCGCAGGTCGTCGCGCCGGGGAGCGTGGTGTCGATTATGGGGGCGCAAAATATCAAGGGCACCGGCCTCGACTTCGTCTATCGGTGGGTCGAATTCAACGCCACCGTCCAGCATCTCGACGCCCTCGATCGAGCCTCAGCCGGCGCGGTCGCCGACGAGCTGCGCTGGATCGAGGGCCGAAACGACTTCCCCTTGCTCGACGCGTTGACCACCTGGCGGCGCCTGGGCGAATTGGATGTCAACTTACGGCACGCTGCCATCATCAGTCAGGTGCGAAACCACCTGGCGGCGGTGATCGAGCGCAAGTGGGCTTCGCTCGACCGCGACGCCGGTGCAGCCGGCGCCGATGACTCACGCTGGCTGCCCGTCGTCGAATTCATCGAGCGGATGCTCGAGCCCATCGACGCGATGCGTCGACGCTGGAAGGCCGAGCACTACCAGCGTCTGCTCGTCGACCAGCGCATCAGCCACACGCGCATGGCGATCTTGATGCAGAAGCTGGTCAAGCGTCAAAAGGGCGGCTGGTTGGTCGAAAAGTTCAAAGATCGCAAGGGCTAAGCCGGCCGGCCCGTTATTGACGCAGGCTCAGGTGGGAAGTATTCTTTTAACGAAGCCTGTTTATGCGCTTGGCGAAGTGGGCGCAATATAAATGCGCTAGAAATTGTCGGCTCCAGGAGATGTCATCATGTCGAACGCAATGAACACCGACCAGGTCCAGTCACTGCGCAGCTTGACCGGCAATTTTTTGCAGCGTGCTCAGTCCTACCTCGAGCAGGCCGAGGCGTGTAATGTGGGCGTCGAGGAGTTTCGCGAGTCGACGCGTCGCTTCGAGAACAAATTGGAGAAGCTCGAGGAAGAGCACGCCAGCTATTCGACGCTGGCCGGTGAGATGCTCGAGCGCGTCGAGCATATTTTGCACGTCCTCGAGGTCGACGGCCGCCCCGACCCCCGCCTGGCCGAGTTGACCGCCTCGGTCAAAAACTCCGCACGGCTCATCGAGGCCGTCTGCACCTCACGCGCCGCGGCCGCGGTCAATCGTGGTTTTGGCTGAGCGACATCCGCTGAGTGCTCATTTGCTCGATGCCCGCTTGAAGCTCAGCTTATAGGTGAGCGGGCGCGGCAGTTGGTCGCTCTCGATCTTGACCGCGAGGTTGAGGGTGTCTCCACCGTCGGACAATGTGTAGGTGTTGGTGCGCGTGCCGTCTTCCCCCCTGAAAAATTGCGTCAGAGCCTTGCCCTTCATCTCCTGGCGGACCTGATAGGTCTCGCCGTCGTCAGATTTATAGGGGGCCTGCGTTCCATCGTCCGGTGAGACGGTGACCGGCTTGCCGTGACATTTGACCGAGACCTCGTCGCTGGGAAATTCGAGCGTCAGCTTGCCGCACGGCTCGGTCGTGCCCTTCAGCGAGCTGCGCGCGAACGGGCGTTTGACGAAGTTCATATCGTCGACGAGATCCTCGATCTTCTGGTTGATGCTGGCTCGCGCCTTCTTCTGCGGCACCGAGAGGGTGTAGGTGCCACTAATTTGCTCCTCGGCCGACGCTTCGTCGTCTTGCGCCAGAGCCGGGGCGCAGAGAAGTAGGCCGAAGGCAACTGCGATCGTCGAGGTGATGAGCTTATGCATGGCTATTCCGTTGTGAGAGTTATCGATCAATCTACTGAGATATACGCAAGCCTACAACTTCATGGACCTCGGGGAAAGCTGCTCAGATCTTGCACAGGTGCAGGCCTTCGGAAATTCGACATAGAAGGGCGCGCCCTCACCGGGGGTAGACTCGAGGCCGATGCGTCCGTTCACTTGCTCGGTGATGAGTCTGCTCGGTGATGAGTCGAACCAGTGCATCGGAGCACTTCGCCACTTTGATGCAACAAGTGTCGAGACGAGTACATTCGAGAATGAAGAATACTGTCGAATATGTCCGAGCCTATCGGGCCCCATGGCCACCGAATCGGTCGGGATCACAAGTCGCAGATCGCCAGCAGCCCTTCGAGCTTGATGCCCACGCCGCCGGTGGCGTCGCGCAGGGCGACATATTCGACCCATGCGTCGCCGCCGGGCTCGTCGCGTCGAATCGCGCGGATGAGCGTGTTTTTGGGGGTGTGCTCGGAGGGGACGAATTCGACGGCGCGGGTGTCGTAGCCGGCGGCGCGAAGCAGCAGCGTGCGGAAAGTGTCGGTCATCGTGGCGGCGGTCTCGCGGCAGAGCTGCGGGGTCTGCCAGATGGGCGCGAACGCGCCGGGTGCCTCGCGTCCGTCGAACTCCTCGTCCAGCCCTTCACCCAGCGCCCGCAGCAGCGCCGGCGCCTGGTTGGGCAACACCAATAAGTCCTTGCCGCCGGTGAGCTCTTCGACGCGCTCCGGGGTCCAGTGGGCGCGTGCCTTCTGGGTGAACGCCTCTCTCCATTCGTCGCGCATGATTACTCCGAGCGCATCAACTGCATGTAGTAGCGCACGATATTTTCGTAATTCTCCACGCCGATGCGCTCGTCGACGCCGTGGATGCGCTTGGTGTCGTCGGCGCCGAGGCGGGTGGGGATGAATCTGTAGACGTCGTCGGCGACGTCGGTGAACCAGCGCGAGTCGCTGCCGCCGACCATCAGGCCGGGGATGACGATGGTCTCCTCGCCGAAGACTTGTCGGGTGGTCCGGCGCACGTGTTCGAAAGCCGCCGATTCCGTGCTCGAGACCGGCGAGGGGTCGGAGGTGAAGCTCGCCTCGGGCGTGGCGATCTCGACGCGGTCGTCGTCGATGACGGTCTCGACGTGGCGCTTGACGTCCTCGACGGTCTGGCCGGGGGCGATGCGGAAGTTGACGCTCGCGCGCGCCGTCTTGGGCAGGATATTATCCTGGACGCCGCCGTTGAAGATGGTCACCGCGGTGGTCGTTCTGACGGTGGCGTTGGTCTGTTTCTTTTGCTCGAGCTGGCCGATGAGCACCGGCTCGAGCAGCCACAGATTGGCGAAGACCAGCCGCATCGCCATGGGCATCTCGGGGCCGATCGCCTCGAACATCTGGCGGGCCGGCGGATTGAGATAGGCGTCGAATTGCCGGTCCTCGATGCGCTTGATCGCACCGGAGAGGATGCCGATGGCCGTCTCGAAGGGCGGCATCGACGAGTGGCCGCCTTCGGCCCGCGCGGTCAGATTCAGCGTCAAAAAGCCCTTCTCCGCCAGCCCGATAAGCGCCACCGGACGGTCGACGCCGGGCATGATGCCCTCGGTGATGACCAGCCCCTCGTCGAGGACATAATCGGCGCGGGTATCACGCTCGTCGAGCAGCTCGGCGATCTTCTTTGCGCCGCGGCGCCCGCCGATCTCCTCGTCGCAGCCAAACGCGTAGATAAACGTCTGCCGTGGCTTGTGGCCAGCCTCGAGCAGCGCCTCGGTCGCCTCCAGGATGCCCAGCACGCCCACCTTGATGTCGAGCGTTCCGCGCCCCCAGACGTAGCCGTCGACCACCGCGCCCGAAAACGGCGGGTGCGTCCAGTCGGCCTCCTCGCCGTCCTCGACCGGCACCACGTCCAGATGCGACATCAGCACCGCCGGCTTGGCCTGCGGGTCGTCGCCCTCCCAGGTATACATCAGGCTGCACGGGCCGACCCCCTCGCGGTCGAGCTCGGCGTGGACCCGCGGAAAAGAATCTCGCAGATACGCGTCGAGCTCCTCGAAGGGCTCGAGCTGCTCGGCGGTATAATCGGCCGGCGAGACGGTCGGAATCCGCACCGCGCCGGCCAGGCGCTCGACGGCACCGTCGTCGACCTGCGGCAGGCCCTCCGGCGCCGAGACCTCCGGCTGGACTGACTCCATGGTGGTCGCCCGCACGACCAGCACCGTGGCTAAGAGCGCGACGAGGGCGGCGAGAATGCCGAGAGTTTTGAGGAGGGTGTTCTTCATGGGGGCATTCTAGTGTGGGCGGGGGTGGAAATGAAGGCCTGTGTTTTTCGTGACCGTGCACGTGACCGCGACCGTGACCCGTAGTTGAACTG
>JBKGZI010000019.1:0-28594 GCA_046545675.1 Persicimonas sp. | reverse complement strand
TGTCTGCGCCCAACATACATAAGATATGCCGGTTGTGCGATGCATGCAGTGGGGTAATTGCTTGACGTTGCTTAATGGATGCATCATCCTCGTCGAGTACGCTTTCACTCTCGCCTCTTCGAAATTGAAGTTCATGGGTCGGATAGCTGAATGGCGTCGAACGGAGGGGCGAAGGCGCGGGGAACGCGTATTCGACTTACTTCCGTCATAGTCTGTTCGACCAAGGGATCCACTGTATGAAAACGCGATTCATCGCAGTCTTGGCTGCATTGCTTCTGGTACTGACGGTCAGTCAGACAGCATTCTCTCAGGATGATTCTGCTCCAGCCGAGGCCGAGCAGTCATCTGAGGAGAGCACTGATGAAGCGTCGGAGACCGACGAGCAATCCGCTCAGGAGGAGGCCGACGAGGTGTCTGAGGCCGACGAGGACTCAGAAGCCGAAGCCGGCGACGACGAGGCCGGCGACGACGAGGCCGAAGCCGAAGCCGGCGACGACGAAGCCGGCGACGACGAGGCCAGCGACGACGAGGCCGACGACGAAGCCGAAGCCGAGGCCGGCGACGACGAGCCCGCCAAGGGCCCCGGGGGCAAGCCGCTTCGCGACGATTATCCCGGCACCGAAGACTCCAAGGAGGCGAGTATGGACACCGACCGCATCGAGGGCCTCAGCTTCGATGAAGGCGACACCCCCGAGGACGGCTACGATGTTCGCATCCGCGAGTTGGAGACCAAGGTCGACGACCTCAAGGAGAAGGTCTTTCGCTCCAAGAGTCGCATCGTTTTGCTCAAAGAGACCGTGTTGAGCGGAAACCTCTCGGGCAGTCGCGCGGTCGTCTCCCACACCAATGATCTCGGCGGTGCTTACGAGCTTCGGCGCGCCCACTACTCGCTCGACGGCTCTCGGCTCCTCAATGAGACGGCCGACGACGACTCGCTCGACGACCAACCCGAAATCGAGTTGTTCAACGGCTCGATCAGCCCGGGCAACCACCGCGTCTCGATCATGCTCGAGCTCAAGGGTACCGGCTTCGGGCTGTTTAGCTACATGGACGACTATAAGTTCACGATCAAGGACTCGTGTGACTTTACCGCCCAAGAGGGAAATAGCTCGGTGGTCGCGATTCGCCTCATCGACCGAGGCGGCGCCCTGGCCGATTATGAGGAGCGCCCGGGCATCGAATGCGTGGTGAACTCGGTCAAGCTCTCCGGAGATGATCTGCAGCCCGAAGCAGACGGCGACGCCGCCGATGGGGATGATGAGAAAGCTTCGAAGTAAAGCCGTTTCCGGCCGTCGTCGGGGGGACGTTGAACTCGCCACAGTGATGCCTGAAGTATGAACGCTTCCAAAAAAACATTTTCCACACGATTCGAACGCCTTCCGCCGGCTGGGTGCCGCGTGCTCGGCGCTTCGCTGGTCGTGGTGGTTGCGCTCTTCGTCGGGCTCGCCTCGGCCAATGCCCAGGGACCCAACGACTACCATGCGCAGGCCCGCGGGCTCGAGCAGCAGATCGCACAGCTCGAGGACAGCTACCTCAAGCCGGCGTTGCTGCGGTCTCGATACAAAATCGAGGCGCGCTTCAACGACGCCAAAGTAGCCTATCTGCTCGAGGATTATACGCGCGCCTCGATCCTCTTCGTCGGACTGGTCGACAACCCCGACGCCGAGAACCTCGATTCCTACCGCGAGGCGTTGTATCTGCTCGGCGAGAGCCTCTATGAGCAGCGCAATTTTCTGGCTGCTCGCACCTACTATGACAAGGTCGTCACTCGCGGCCGCGGCCGTTTCTATCAGGATTCGGTCAAGAGGCTGCTCGAACTCGCCGCGCGCACCGGTGACTACCAGGGCGTCGATGATCTCTACGACGCGCTCGACTCCCAAAGCGGCCTGAGCCCGGGCGTCCACTACGTGCGCGGCAAGACTCTCTACAAGCAACAGCGGTATGCCGAGGCGCGTCGCTCATTGCAACAAGCCGCCAAATCCCCTCGATATGCGCTACGCGCGGGATATTTTCGCGGGATTACTTTCGCCGCCGAGGAGCAGTACGACAACGCCATGCAGGTCTTCGAGCAACTCGTCGACGACCACGAGGCAGACTCCCCCGAGACGCGCAATCTCATCGATCTGGTCTATCTGGGCATGGGACGCGTCTCCTACGAGCAAGAGGATTATGAGCAGGCGATCGACTTCTACGGTCGCCTCAAGCGCGACAGCGACCACTTCGACCAGATGCTCTACGAGCTGACCTGGACGTTCATCGCCCAGGAAAAATACGAGGCGGCCAGCCGAGTCACCGACATCTTTTTATACCTGTCCAACCCCGACCCGACGTTCGTGCCCAAGGTCAAGCTGCTCAAAGCCGACCTGCACCTGCGCCTCCAGCAATACGAGCGGGCGAAGGCCACCTACGACGACGTGGTCGGCTCCTTCACCCCGGTCAAAGACGAGCTCGAAGAGTTCACCGACCAAAAACAAGATCTTCGCGCCTTCTTCGAGGAGTTGGTCGAGGCGGAGATGCGCGGCGAGCGCCCGCGCTATATGCCCCGGCTGGTCCAGCAGTGGATCGAGGGGAGCGAGGAACTCGACCAGGCCAAGCTCAACGTCTCCGATCTGGCTCGAGTGCGCCGGGACATCGAAGCTTCCTACTCCGATCTGGAGCAGATGGAGGCCAGGCTGGAGTCGGGCGCCCGTGTGGAGTCGTTCCCGGCGTTGGCTGAAGGGATGGCGCTGGCCGTCGAGGTCGAGAGCCGGCTGGTTAGTCTGCGGCAGGATATGATCGAGGAGCAATATAACGTCTTGTCGTCGAAGATGACCGACACACAGGAACAGGAGTGGGAGAGGCTCGAGGCGCAGGTCTCGAAGCTTCGCGAGCGCTACAAAGAGATGCCCAAATCGCAGGCTGACGTGCGCGAGAGGGCCAGGCACATCGAGGAACGCTTCACCCAGCTTCGTCGCAACCTCGACGAGGTCACCTTCCAGATCGACAACCAATCCGAGCAGCTCGACGCCATCGACGATTATCTCGACGACCCCGACCGACATAGCTTCTCCGCCGAGGAGATGCGCGAGCTCGAGGAAAAGCGCGCCGAGGCGCGCGCGACCATCTCGCAGTTGCGCGACCTCAAAGCTGCGCTCCAACAAGAGACCGAGGTCGCCCGCCAGCGCGTGGGTATGGGCGACGAAGCCATGGTCCGAGAGCAACAGGTGCGCAAGCAATACCGCCGCAAGCTCGCCGAGCAGCGCGAGTTCCTCGAGCAGGTTGACACACGCGGCTCGGCCGACGGGAGCCAGCAGCTCGAGGAGCTCCAGCAGGCTCGTCAGATCCTGCCCAGGGTGGAGTCGCGCCTGCAGGGATTCTTCAGCCGCATGAACGAGTTGGTCGGCGAGCGCGCCGATGAGTTGACCCGGGATTTGGTCAGCGAGCGTAAGATGCTGACCATGCTCGACCAAGAGGTGGCCAGCCTGATGGGCGAGTCCAAGCAGGTCACCGCCGTCCTCGCCTACCATAGCTTTCAGCAGGTCAAGCGCGACTTCCAAGACCTGATCATGCGCGGAGATATCGGCTTGATTGATGTGGCATGGCAGAAAAAAGAAGACACTACCCGCAGTATCAACCAGCTCTTCGAGGATCGCACCGCCGAACTCAAGACTCTGCAGGAAGCATTTGACGAAGTCCGATGACCCGCGAGCGCCGATATTGTCCTCGGCCGCAAACCGAGGCCGCCCGCCGGCCGTTCGAAGAAGCAGGCTGAACATGGTCTTTCGCACATCTCAACAATATTTCTTCCTTCCGGCGTTGATCGCTGGCCTCGTCGGGCTCTGCCTGGCGGCGCCGCATGCAGCGCTCGCCCAACAAGGCGATCAGACCAGCGATGCGGCCGAAGAGGCCCCGCCTGATCCGGAAGGCTCCGAAGAAGACTCCGAAGAGGCCACCGCCCGAGAAACCGAGGTCGAGGCCGTATCCTCCGACGACGACGAGGACGAAGACGACGCGGTGCCCGAGGGGATGGACCCCGAGGTCGTCGAGGCGATGGAGGCCTTTGAACAAGCCCACGAACGCTATGCCCGGGAGATGAAGGACTATCAGGACACCGTCGACTCGATCGTCGAGTCGGAGTACAGCCAGCGCGCCGCCCAGATCAACAGGGCCTACGAGCGCAAAATCAGCGCACTGGAAGCCGTGGAGCGCAGCCGCCGAGACGAAGCGATCGCGGCTTTCGAAGAATATCTTCGCCGGTATCCCAAGACCCCCGGCTATACCCCCGACGCGCTCTTTCGGCTGGCCGAGTTGCACTTCGAGAAGGCCAACGACGACTACATGCAGGCCGACGACAATTACCAGTCGGAGCTGACCCGTTATGAGCAGGGCAAACGCCCCGAGCCGCCCGAGATCCCCCGGCGCGACTACTCGACGACCGTCGAGCATTTCGAGGAACTCGTCGCCGACTGGCCCGACTACGAACAGGCCGACGGAGCGTATTACCTGCTGGCCTATTGCAAGCTCCAGATGAACGAAGAGGAGCAAGCCCGCGAGTTGCTGGCTACCCTGGTCGAATCATACCCGGACAGCCGCTTCGTCCCCGAGGCCTGGGTGCGCATCGGCGAGCACTGGTTTGCTTATGCCGAGGGTCCCGAGGATCTGTCCAAGGCCAAGCATGCCTACGAACAGGCCATGAAGTATCCGGACAGCAAATTCTACGACAAGGCGCTCTATAAGTTGGCCTGGACCTACTACCGAATGGACGACTTCGAGCAGGCCATCGGCGAGTTCAAGCGCCTGGTCGCCTATAGCGACGAGCAGGAGAGCCAGACCGGCCAGTCCGGCTCGGTGCTACGCGAGGAATCCATCCAGTATATCGCGGTCAGCCTGGCCGAAGAGGACTGGGATCTGGACGGCGCCGTCGACGATGACTTCGGCCTCGAGCGCGTCAAGCACTTTTTGAGCGGTGAGGCGCCCTACGAGCGCGAAGTCTTGGTCCAGTTGGTCGACTATCTCTTCGAGAACACCCGCTACGAGATCGCCACCGAGGTCATCCACTACGCACTGGACGAGTATCCTCGCCATCGCGACAACCCCGAGTTGCACGAAAAGCTGATCTTGGCGCTCATGCGCGACGGACGACAGGACGAGTCGTTCGCCGAGCGGCGCAATATGCTCGCCTATTACGGCCCGGAGAGCGAATGGTTCGAATTCCAGCAGCGGGCCGGCCATGAAGAGGCCGTCCGCTACGCCACCAATTTGGTCAAGGACAACCTGATTCAGTCGGCGACCTGGTTCCACGAGGAAGCTCAAAAGCTCAAGAACGAAGCGGTCGTGCGCGAAGATCAGGAGATGCTCGCCCTGGCCCGAGAGAAATATGCCCGGGCCGCGTCGGCCTACGAGGACTTTTTGGCGCGCTACCCGAACGACAAAGACGTCTACCAGTGGAATTTCTACTACGCCGAGTGCCTGTATTACTCCGAGCAATACGAGGACTCCCACGAGCAGTATCGGGTGGTCAGAGAGCTGGACGTCGCCGACAATGAATTTCAGGAGAAGGCAGCGTTCAACGCGATCAAATCGCTCGAATTCCGCATGCGGGCGATGGCAAAGCGGGGCGAATTGCCCGCCAAGGCTGTGCCCGGCAGCGGCGTCGACGACGCCCGCGAGGCTGCCCAACAACAAGAGCAGTCCGACAGCTCCGCTGACGAAGTGGCCGAGCGAGACGATCAAAAGCGGGTCATCGAAGCCGAGACCATCCCCGAGATGGTCTACGACTACGTGACCTCCATGGATCGCTACGTGGTGCTCGGCCTGGAAAACCCCACCGACGCCGATCTGGACATCAAATTTGCCTTCCAGGCCGCCAAGCTCTTCTACGACTTCAAAGACTACGAGGTCGCCCGCGAGCGGTTCGCCTGGATCGTGGACACTTATCCCGAAAACGAGCTCGCCTACCTCGCCGGCAGTCTCATCTTGGAGACGTACCGACAGGAGCGCGACTACCAACAATTGGCCGTCTGGGCGGAAAAGCTTAGCGAAGTGATCAAAGGTGAGCAGGCCCACGCCATCAAAGAAGAAGTGCGCCAGTTCAAGCTCGGCGCGATGTTCAAATCCGCCGAGCAGCTCTTCGCCGACGAGGAATATGAAGCCGCCGCCGAGGAGTACCTCAAGCTGGTCAACGACTCCCCCGACCACCAATACGCGCCCAAAGCGCTCAACAACGCGGCGGTCGCCTACGAGAATATCGGTAAATACGAGTCGGCGATGAACCTCTACGAGCGCGTGTACAACGAATATCCCAGCGACCCGCTGGCCGGATACGCCCTGTACCGCGTGGCGGTCAACTCCGAGCGCTTCTTCGACTTCGACAACGCCGTGGGTTCCTATCAACTGTTCTACGACAAATTCGAAACCGAGAATCCGCCCGAGCTCGCCGAGATGGGCTTTGATATCGACGAGAAGCGCAGCAACTCACTGCGAAGCGCGGCGGTGCTGACCGAAAATCTGCAGCGATACGAGGAAGCCGCACGACTCTACGAACGATATGTGCGCAACTACCCGGAGGCCGACGACGCCGAGGGTGCACAGTGGCGGGCGATCAACGCCTGGAAAAAGGCCGACCAGCCCCGGCAGATGATGCGCGCCATCGACAATTATCGCAGCGACTACGGCGCCGACCCGGAAAAATCCGGCCGCGTCCTCGAAGCGATGATGATGGTCGCCGACCACTACGACAATCGTGGCGACGACCGCAAGGCCCGAAGCTGGTACGACGATATCATCGAGGAGTATAAAGAACGCGACCCGCAGGACGATAGCGGATCGGCGTTTTATGCCGCCAAGGCGCGCTTCCAACTCGCCGACTACTCGTATCAGGACTGGCGCGAGATCAAGATCAAAGGCAATATGAAGCAGCAGGGCGATCTGCTCGAGAAGAAGATCGAGGGCCAAAAAGAGCTCACCAAGGAGTTCCAAGAGGTCTGGGAATTCGGCAGCCTCGAGTGGACGCTCGCGTCGACCTTCCGTATCGGCAGCCTCTTCCAGACCTTCGCCTCCGCGCTCTACGATGTCCCGATCCCCTTCGACGAGGACAGCGAAGAGTGGATGATCTATCGCGGCAAGCTCGACGACATCGCCATTCCCCTGGAGGATAAGGCGATCGAATATTACGAGCAGACCATCAAAAAGGCGCGCGAAGAGAAGGTGGTCAACGAGTGGACCAAAAAGACCCTCGAAGAGCTCAACGCCTACATGCCCGACGAATATCCGCTGTACAAAGAAGAGCGACGCGAGGTCGCCAAGACCACCGTCACCGGATCGTCATTTATGGGCGCCGATGGCTATGACGATCATCTCGAGGAGCCCGACGGCACCAGCTTCGAAGACGACGACGGCCCCTCCGTGGACGGGGGTGACGACGTGGACGGGGGCGACGACGTGGACCAGGGCGACGATGAGCAGCAGGGAGACGACTCGTGAGCAGATCTCGACACACCGCCAGCACCGCACTCGTTGTGGCAGGACTCCTGTGCTTGTTCATCGGCGCGACCGGCTGTGGCTCCTCGCCCGAAAAACCAGATCAGGAGCCCACCGAGCAAACCACCGCCGAGCCCGCTGACGAAGATCAGGCCGGCGAGGATGCTGACCAAAAGTCGGCCGATCTCGAAGCAGAAGACGATGAAGAAGTCACCGACCCCGACGCACCCATCGAGATCAGCGATCGCTTTCGTCGCGATCTCGACGCGGCCCTCAATAAAATTGACTCCGACGATCGCGACGGCGCAGTCAGTTCTCTGCAAAATCTGGTCGGCGATGGCGGGGCCGGCTTCCTCGCCGCGTTCAACCTGGGCGTGATCTACGAGAACGAAGGCGCCTATCAAAAGGCGGCAAAGAGATACGCACAGGCGCTCAAAAAGAACCCCGACTTCTCGCCCGGCTTGCTCAATCTGGTGCGCCTATACCTGCGCATGGACAGCGTCCCCGACGCCGACAAGCTGGTGCGCAAATACATGGACGCACGCCCGCAGAATATGGATCACCGCGCGGTCGCGCTGCAGATTGACCTGCACCAGGGCAAATACGAAGAGACGATCGCCAACGCCAAGCGCATCCTGCGCCGCGACGAAACCAACGCCGAGGCCATGCTCGCCATGGCGGAGGCCAATATTCAGCTCGATCGGGCCGAATTGGCCGAGGCGATCCTCGACCGCGTGCTCAAGCTGCAGCCAGAACGCGCCGAGATTTTCTTCAAATACGCTCGTATCCGCGTCGAGGCCGACCAGATCAGCGACGCGATCGCCTTGCTCCAACGCGCCTTGAACCACCGCCCGGCATTTCCCGAGGCGAGGAATAATCTGGGCGTGTTGTATCACGAGGCCGGCGACTACTCCGCGGCGCTCGAGCAGTTGGAGGCGGCGATCGCCAGCTACCCGGACTATAAAGAGGCTCATCTCAACAAAGGCAATACGTTGAAGGCCCAGCGCGAATATCGCGAGGCTGAAGACAGCTTCAAGCAAGCGCTCGAGATCGATCCCAAATATGCAGACGCGCTGTTCAACCTGGGCGTGCTCTACCTGGACAGCGATCTGGAAGGCGTTGAAATGCTCGCCCAGCTCGAGCAGTCGATCGAGTACTTCGACCGCTACAAAGAAACCGCCGGCAGCCAACTGGGCCGCGATAGCCTGGCCGACAAGTATATCAAAGAGGCGCGCAATAATATCGAGGCCGAGGAGCAACGCCAGGAGATGATGCGTCAGGCTCAGAAGGGGGCTGAGGAGGAACCGGAGGCTGACGACGCCGATTCATCCGACGACGACGGCGGCGGCGAGGCGGCCTCGGAGCAGTAGCGAGAACCCCGCCGGCGCGCCGCCCCGAAAACGGCGCTAACCGGCTGTACATAAGTGGTTCAGTCGATTAAGGTAGAGCGAGTTCCTCGGGTCAACCGATTGGCCGGTTTTCCAGGGCCGATGCCTCCGTTATTTATTTGACGGAGGCGGCAAGCTCGCCGAGGATATCGAAGAAAAGCAACAGGACCATTCAAGACGCAGATGAAGGTATCGACGAATATTGTGCGAGGGGTGTTCGCAGGGCTGATCTTAAGCCTGGGGCTCTTGATGAGTCCGAGCGCCTCCGCCCAAGAGGGCGTCATCGATCTGGAAGAATCGGTCATTAAAGGCCGCATCCAGAAGCCCGAGGCGTTCTATATTCTGCAGCACGCCAACCTCGACTATGAACCGTTTGACAAAAGACCCTCCTTCATTCCCGAGTTGTTAGACACGGTCAAAGAGGAGCCTTTTTGAGTACGTGTGTCGAGCGAATCGAACCCGTCGTTGCTGGGTTAGATTCGTTGTGCTATAGAAGTGGTCCTCGTTTTGGACCGCAGATCCCGTGACCCATCAGTTGACGATCGGGATGGTCCGCATCAGGGGCTACGAAAGAAATAAAAGCAAAGCTTTTGGAACTCGAAAGATGCGCCTGAGTAATCAGACTCAATTACCCACGGAGGTAACAGGACATGAGCGCAATTGCTGAAGCGTTTCGCAGCGGCGGTATTTGGATGTATCTCATCCTTTCCGTCAGCATTTTTGCGATCGGTATCACCATCGAACGATTCATCTTTTTGTTTTTCAAATACAACATCAACGCCCAGGCCTTCATGGCCCAGGTGCAAAAGTTGGTGATGGCCGACAATATCGATCGCGCCATCAAACTGTGCAACGCCGCTCCGTCGCGCGCATTGCCCAGAGTGATCAAGGCGGGTCTGACTCGCGCCAATAAAGGCGAGATCGAGATTCAGAACGCCATCGAAGAAGCCACCCTCGAAGTGGTGCCCAAAGTGCAAAAGCGCACCCCGGCACTGCAGGCGCTGGCGAACATCGCCACGCTGCTCGGACTTCTGGGAACCATTATCGGTCTTATCGAAGCCTTCGAGGCGCTCGAGTCGGCCACCCCGGAAAACCGTCAGCAGATGCTCTCTAAGGGTATCGCGCTCGCGATGAACACCACCGCATTCGGCCTTATCGTGGCTATCCCGACACTGATCGCTCACCTGATTCTTGCGGGTATGACCAAGAAGATTCTCGACGAAATCGACATGTATAGTGTCAAGCTCGAGAACCTGTTGGTCACACGCGGTAAGGGTGGTGCCAGCACGCTGGAGCAGTAAGGCGCAACGTCAGGCGCATCGAGTCGAGGCTGCGGGCCTCACGAAGTCGGGGTCCGCAGCCACCAGCTCGCCACGTCGGCATACAGAGCGACGTCTGAGTCGCTCGCCAAGGAGGATTTCACATGGCGCGTCAACAACGCGAAACAGAAGACGACAATGGGGATTTGGACCTGGCCCCATTCATGAATATGGTCGTCATTCTGATTCCGATGCTGCTTCTATCGGTTGTCTTCGTCAAGATCGGTGTGATCAATATCACGGCGCCGAAATTGTCGGTCGGACCACCCTCTGAAGAACAGCCGGAAGAGGACGATGAAGAACCGTTGAACCTGACCATCGCGATCAATTCCGAGGGTTTTCGTATCGCGGCTAAGGCGGCCACACTTCCCGAGATGGAAGGTTGCCCGCGACCTGGCCCGACGGTCTGCCTGGAAGATCAGGATATGGATGTGGCCGACAAATTCGAAGAGGCACGAGTCGCCTTCGAAAATGAACAAGAAGATGCCGGCCAAAAGCTGATTGAAGAGGCCATGGCCGCTTATAACTATCGCGAATTGTACAACCAGCTCGCGAAGATCAAAAACGAATACCCCGACGAGACGGTCGTCAACTTGTCTGCCGACTCCGATATCCCCTACGCGGTCTTGGTCCGGGTCATGGATGTGGCTCGCTATAAGCTGACGAAGGATTCGTTTAGCGAGACTAGTGAGTTCGCCGAAGCCGAATACGACCAGAAGGGCGACCAATACGCCGAGTTGTTCAGCGACCCGGTCCTATCGGTGGTTCAGTAATAGCGCCTCGTAGTGCATACGGAGAAGATTGATGGCGAATCAAGAAGAAGTGTCCGGATTCAGCTCTGAAGAAGAAGAGTGGATCAAGGCCCAACGTGCTCGAAAGGCGCGTCGCGCCAAAGGAGGCCGACGCGGCGATGACTCCAAGGCGATGAACATCAACTCGTTGATGGACATCCTGGTCATCCTGCTCGTCTTTCTGCTCAAAAGCTACGGCGACGAGCCGGTCAAAGTCACCGGTGAGGACTTGCAGGTGCCCAAGAGCACCACGAAGTTGACCCCCGAAGACATGACCACCATTACGGTCACGCGCAGCGCGATCATGGTCAACGACAAGAAGTGCAAGGGTTGCGACATCAAAGGCGGGGAGATCGATCGCAGCCAAAAGAAGGGCGGCGAGAGTGGACTTCAGATCCAGCCGGTGTACGACGACCTCAAGGAGTCGGTCGAACAGAAGAAGCGGCAGGTCAAGCTTCTGAACCAAAAGTACGACCCGGTCGTCACGATCATCGCCGACCAAACTACGCCCTATCGGTTGATCACCGAGGTGATGTATACTGCAGGACAAGCCGAACTCAGCAAGTTTAAATTTGCAGTCATCCAAGGTGAACGCTCGGAAATTTCGGGTCAGTAGTTGGGACACCAGGTGGTCGTTTGGCGCAGCAGTGGCGGGATCAAGGGGACACAAAGGGAACGCGTCCGTGGACTCTTTGGCTCCCCTTTTTCCACTCTGATATGGTGAGCGTTGCCAGCCTTTAGGCACCTGCAGAGGCCCATTTAAGCCGAAGGAATCCTCATGTCCAAAAAGCCCGCTCACAAAATACTTCGCATCGGCCTCATCCAGAATGGCAAAATTCTGGAGGAGCGTCTGATGCGCGCGGCTAAGCCGGTGACCATCGGCCACGGCCTCAAGAAAAACGTGTTGGTGGTTCCGGCCTCCAACCTGCCCAAGACCTACAAGCTCTTCGAGCCGGTCGACGGCAACTATCAGTTATTCTTCACCTCGAAGATGTCCGGGCGGGTCTCACTGGGCGACGGCGTCCACACGCTCGACGAGTTGATAAGCTCGGGGAAGGTCAAGAAAAGCGGCAACGGCTACGTGCTTCGGCTCAACTCGCGTGCCCGCGGAAAGATCACCTTTGGCGAAGTCACCGTCCTCTTCCAATTTGTCAGCCCTCCACCGCCGCGACCCAAGCCGGTTCTGCCGGCGTCGATGCGCGGCGGCTGGTTGAAGGGTATCGAGCCGTTTCTGGCAGCGGTCATCGCCCTGTCGGCGATCCTCCAGATCGGGTTTGTAGCCTACGTCGAATTGCAGGACTGGCCCGAAGAGCTCGACGCCAACATGAAGGTCGAAGATCGCTTCGTCAAAATCATGGCCGATAAAGAGGAGGTCGAGCCCCCCGAGGAGCCCGAAGAGGAGGAGCCGCAAGAGGACGGTGAAGGTGAGGCCGAGCCCGACGAAGAGCAAGCCAAGCCCGAACCCCAGCCCAAAAAAGAGCCCGAAGAGAAAAAGGACGACAAGCCCAAGACCGCAGAGGAGCGGGCTGAGGCAGAGGCCGAGCGCCGAAAACGCATGGCCGAGAAGGTCGAGAAATCGACCATCCTCCATCAGATTGGCTCACGCTCCGAGGACGGAGGCAGCCTGGCCGACAGTTTGTCTGAAGGCGCCGGCAAGACCAGCATGGATGACGCCTTCGACGGCTCCAAGGGGATGAAGCGCGGAGAACTCGGCGCCGAGAAGAGCGGCCTGGACACCAGCGGCTCTTCGGATGCCGAAGGCACCGGCTCGGCCTCGGATATCGATGACCTCGGTGAGAGCAGTGGCGCGCGTGCCGCAAAAGAAGGCGTGGACACCGGTGAGAAAGACGAAGTCGAGGTCAAGGCGAGCGTCGACGTCAAGGGGAGTTCGCAGACGGTCGGCAGTGGCAAGCTCGATGCCAACCGGATCTCGAGAGTCGTCCAGCGCGGCGCGAGCGCTATTCAGCGCTGCTTCGAGCGTGAGCTCAAAAAGAATCCCGATGTCGGCGGCAAGCTGGTGATTACGGTGACCATCGGACGCGCGGGCAAGGTCACCCAGGTCAACACGAATACCGGGATCGGGGGGCAGTTCCCGACCTGCGCGAAGACGGCGATCAATCGGTGGAGATTCCCGCGGCCCAAGGGCGGCGATGTCAGCTTCACCAAGACCTTCGTTTTGCAGTCGTCAAACTGATCGAATGAATTCTGAGAACCGACGGCGCGTCTATTGTCTGTGTCGGGCAAATGGTTAATTGTTGCAATGTCTTTGCGGATGAATTAGTTTGAAGACCCAATATTCGAGTCCGAATTGGTCACCGGCGTGCCTGTAAAACGGTGCAATCCGGCCCTGTGAGAGGACCTGCTATGCTTCGCCACATGTCGAATTGGCTACTGGTTGCTTTGCTCGCCCAACTGCTCGTGGTGGGTGCGGCGTTTGCCCAGGCCGACGAAAGCCAGACGGGGCCCTCCGATTTGACCAGTGATGAGAACCTATCTCTGATCGACGAGGATATTGAGTCGTTATCAGAGCAGCAAAAGCTCGACCGGGCTGCGTCTAAGATCAAAGAAATGCGCAACACCGAATCGAACGTATCAGAGCTCCTCGAGCGCGTGCGTGACGACGAGCGCGACATCCTCAAGATCAACTGCATCAATGAGAAGCATGCCGCGATCAAAGGATTCGTGAAAATCAGCGAGCAAGGTTATGTGAACCTCGAAGAGGCAGTCGACAAGGGGGACGGAGGGGCGTCGACCCACCACTATACGTTGATTTCGGTGGCCCACCAAAAGGTGCAAAGTCTGAGCGAGGAAGCTCGTCTGTGCACCGGAGAGGAGCGCCGCTTTGCCGGCCGCTCCCAGGTTGACGTTACTCGTCCCGACGGCGACGTTGACGATGTCAACGGTCCCGAGGACGACTTTACTGTCGACGATTTGCCCGAGTTGACGCCGTTTCAGTAGCCTGATGGCATTATTGGGGTTTGGCTCGAGTAAGTGGCATATTAGTATTTTGCTGTACCTGTAGCGGCTGATGCCGCATCGGAATGTAGTATGACTTTTGGAAAATACCGATGGCTCGGTGCGATCATTGTATTAGTCGGAGGACTACTGAGCAGCCTGCCTGCAAGTGGACAGCCGGGTGATAATGTGCGCTCCTCTGGAGGGTGGGTGTTGTCTCCGTCTATCACCCTCTCTGGCTCCTATAATACCAACGTTTTTCGAACGTCATCACAGGAATTCGAGCCGGTGGTCGACTCCACTGCGGCCACGCTGAAACCTCGCTTATCCGTCGATAGCCCCAAGGAACGTGTTTTTCTCCTCAGTTTTGTGGGCGACGCTGCTTGGCAACAGTATCTCGGACAACTACGTGGGGTGGAGCAAAGCATCGACGTGGGCGAGCAAAGCGGGCTCAGTACGAACTTGAATTTGTCGGGACACTTGAATCCCGACGGAAATTTCAGTTTGCAACTCGATGAACTTTTTAATCGCCAGAATGTTCCCTCGCCCACGCCAGGGGCAGATCCGTATAACTGGTATACGAACACGTTAGGTGCAACTGCCGGAATACACCCCGGTGGGCGAGTCCTTCGTGTGGATCTGGGTTACGATTGGCGGACTTATGGTTACGAGAGCGATGCGCTCGAGGGATTAGATCGGCAGGAGCATCATTTTAATTTCAACGGACAGTGGAGCTTCTTGCCAAAGACTCAACTCTTTGTCGATGCGACTTACGGGTTGGTGCGCTGGGAGCAACGGGAACGCTTTGGCATTGCGGGCTCCGCCGACCAAGTATTGATCAACTCAGAATCGACGCCATTGCGGGTGCAAGGTGGTTTGTCCGGTCGGGTCACGAGGCGAATTGGCATTCGTGCTCAAGCAGGCTACGGCTGGTCGTTCCACGAGGAAGGTCCGAGCTTCGACGGTGTGCTCGGCCAATTTGGATTAGCCTTTGCCTACGGCCGCCTGGCTTCAAAGAACTCTCTCGAGCTCGGCTATCGCAAAGACTTTGGGATCTCGACCGTTGGGAATTTTTTCGCGCTCCATGAGGTATTTACAACGGTTGAACAGGGATTGTGGGATCGTATGATGACGCTGTACCTGAGCGGCCGATTTCAGGTCCGGGATTATTCAACGGACGCCGGTCAAGCCACCGAGCTAGATGACCTTGGGGGATCGCTCAACGACGAGCTTCTCGCAGGGCGGGCGGGAATACGTGCGGATTTGGGCAAGTGGCTGAGCGCGGACTTGCGGTACGGCATCCGGGCAAATTTTACGGATGACCGAGTCGATGTCCCGGCGGTTGACCCGGACGATCCCTCCTTAGCGGTGCTCCGGGAATATACTCAGCACCTCATCACCCTCAGTACGACGTTCAAATACTGACGTGGCTCGCATCAAATATCATAGACATACCATCCGAGGGCTAGTGAGTGTGCTGGCCCTCGTCGCATTTTCCTGGGGCTGCGCCCATGAGCGCGTCGATCCCGCCTATCTGGCGCTGGTCGAGCAGCAAGAGCAGCAGAGCGTGCCGACGGCGGGTGCGCTGGGGCCGGGCGATAAATTCGCCGTTCGTGTGCACGAGGAAGAGGCACTCTCCGGTGAATATACGGTCTCCTCGGACGGGACGATCAACTATCCGCACGTAGGCCGTATCAACGTCAGCGAGATGACCTGCGGCGAGTTGGAGCGAGCTCTGACCGAGGGGCTGTCGGAGGGCTATCTGCGCAACCCGAGCGTGTCCTGCTCGATCGTCGAGTACAACTCCAAGCGGATCTTTGTGTTCGGTGAGGTCAAGAAGCCGGGAAGCTATCCGTATAAGACGAATCTGACCGTGGTGGATGCCTTTGCGCTGGCACAGGGGTTCACCGCTCGCGCCAACTCCAACCAGACCAAGCTCACCCGCAAGGTCAACGGCGTCGAGGTCCAGGTGCGCGTGCCGATGCAGGAGATCGTCGAAGGCCGTCGCACCGACCTGCGGCTTTTGCCCGGCGATATCGTCTACGTACCCGAATCAGCCTACTGAGCGCCTGCCTTTTTAAATCTTAAAGAACGAGCGCACCTCGGCGACGTCCTGCTCGATCTGGGCGACGAGTTCTTCGGGGCTGTCGAATTTCTGTTCGTCGCGCACGAACGTCCAGAAATCGAGCTCGACGCGTTTGCCGTACAGGTCGAGGTCGACTTCGTCTTCGTCGTGGCTGAGCACGAAGCTCTCCACGGTGACGGTGTCACCGTCGAAGGTCGGTCGCGTGCCGACGTTGGTGATCGAGTGCAGCGAAGGAAGACCGTCGACGTAAAGGCTCGTGGCGTAGACGCCGTTAGGGGGCAGCAGCGGGTTGGTAGTGGCGATATTGGCCGTTGGAAATCCCAGCTTTCGACCCCGCTGGTCGCCCTCGACGACCTCGCCCTCGATGCGGTACGGGCGTCCGAGCAGCCTGACGATCTCCTCCATATGTCCTCGAGCGAGCTCCCGGCGCACACGCGTGGAGCTGATCGGCTCGCCGTCGAGTTCGACGTGAGCGGCGATCTCGGTGCCGATGCCGCGCTCCTCGCAGAGCCGCTCGAGGTCGGCTGTGTCGCCGGCCCGTCCCTTGCCGAAGCGAAAATCACTCCCCACCACCACACACGTCGCGCCGAGGCCTCCGTCGATGATCTGATCGACGAATTGCTCTGGGGTCAGCGCGGCGAGGTCGGCGTCAAAGTCCAGCATCACCGTGGCGTCGAGGCCGAATTGGTCGAGCAGGTCGAGCTTTTGGTGGTTGGTCGTCAGGCGGAATGCGGGCGCGCCCTCTCGAAAATAGCGCACCGGATGGGGAGAGAAGGTCAGGGCGACGGCTGCGGTGCCGCGCTCATCGGCGAGCTGGCGCACGCGCGAGATGATCGCCTGGTGGCCCAGGTGCACCCCATCAAAATTGCCGATGGTCACGACCGGAGCTTCGAGGGCCTCGGCTGCCTCCTTCAATGTGCGGAAAACAGTATGCTGGCGCATGGCTTATCGAGTTGGGGGGTGTAGGAGAAGAGGGTGTTCCGGTTGAGGCTGCTGCTTAGGTTTTTAAGCAATGGCTCCACTTGATACTCGGAGACGATCCGCATAGCGTAGGCCGTCGTATCGCAGCAGTTTGCTGCAACGTAAGTAGCATATTCTTCGGAGGTTATGAATGAAGATCGCAGTTGTTGGTACCGGTTATGTGGGACTTGTCACCGGTGCGTGTTTGGCCAATGCAGGCAACGAAGTCATCTGCGCGGACAAGGACCCGGAGAAGGTCGAGCTGCTCAACTCGGGCGGCGTTCCCATCTATGAGGAAGGACTGGAGACCATCGTCAAGCGAAACCGCGCCGATGGGCGGCTGCTGTTTACGACCGATACCGCCGACGCGGTTCAAAAGTCGGACGTGATCTTCATCGCCGTGGGTACGCCTCCCGACGAGGACGGCTCGGCCGACCTCAAGCACGTGCTCGCGGTCGCCAAAGAGGTCGGTCAGAATATGAACGACCACAAGATCGTCATCTGCAAGAGCACGGTGCCGGTGGGAACCTGCGACCGGGTCGGCGAGACCATCTCGGAGCATACCGACCACGACTTCGACGTGGTCTCCAATCCGGAGTTTCTCAAGGAGGGTACGGCGATCACCGACTTCCAATCTCCGGACCGGGTGGTCATCGGTTGCGCCAACCGCGAGGCCGCCGAGGTCGTCGGCGAATTGTATAAGCCGTTTATGCGCCGGCGTGAGCGCATCGTCTATATGGACGTACGCAGCGCCGAGATGACCAAATACGCCTCCAACGCGATGCTGGCGACCAAGATCTCGTTTATCAACGAGATCGCCAATATCTGCGACGAGGTCGGCGCCGACGTCGAGCAGGTGCGCAACGGCATGGCGCTCGACGAGCGCATCGGCCCGCACTTTATCTATCCGGGCGTCGGCTACGGCGGGAGCTGTTTTCCCAAAGACGTGCGTGCGCTGGCCAGCCTCGGCAAAGAGCACGGCGCGGCGACGCGACTGCTCGATTCGGTGCGCACGGTCAACCAGGACCAAAAGCTGCGCCTGTATCATGCGGCGAAGGCGAAATTCGGCTCGCTGGAGAACAAAAAATTTGCGGTCTGGGGGCTGAGCTTCAAACCTAGAACCGATGATGTGCGCGAGGCACCCGCGCTGTTGAATATTCGGCGCTTCGTCGACGAGGGTGCGACCGTCGCGGCTACGGATCCGGAGGCGGTGGCGAACGCATCGCGCGAGATGGCTGACATCGGCGAAGCCATCCAATACGCCGACGATGATTATAGTGTGCTCGAGGACGCCGACGCGCTGTTCATCTTCACCGAGTGGGAAGAATTCCGCAGCCCGAACTTCGAGCGCATCGAAGGCTTGATGAAGACGCCGGTCATCTTCGACGGGCGCAATCTCTACGAACCCGAGCGCATGCGGGAGCTCGGATTCGACTACTTTAGCGTGGGCCGTCCCTGAGTAGCAGTAGGGGTCGCCTCGAAGCAGTGCCGTGAACCGATGTAGTCACAACCTTTGGGCGATATTGGCGCCTGTCGTCTTCGCTGCCTGCCTTTTGACCAGCGTTCCGGCGTTTGGCGCCGAGGGTGACTCCGAGGCGTCGGCGCGTGGCGTCGCGGCGGCCGAAGCCGGCTGGGGCCGGCTCGGCGAAGATAGTTTTGTGAATCTTCGCCTCAAGCTCGGCTACCGCTTCGAGTTGCCACAGATTGCCTGTGAAGATGAGGAGCCTGACGGCTGCCAGACCGAGCTTCGGCTGGGAGCGCAGGCTCCTCTTCGTTTGCGGGCCGTTGATCGCGGCGCTCGAGACTCCTCGTTGTTGCGCGAGGCGGATTGGGACGAGCCCAGCGACTATCTTCGGATCGTGCGCCTGGTCGAGTACGGCCGACCCTCGGAGCCACTTCACGCAAAAATTGGCGAGCTCGGCCCGGTCTCGATGGGGCACGGCTCGATCGTCAACGACTATTATAACGTCATCACCGTCGACCACTATCAGATGGGGCTCACCGGGGAGTTGAGCACGGCCTACGGCGGCGTCGAGTTGATGCTCGACAACGTCGTGTCTCCGTCGGTGATGGGAGCACGCGCCTCGGTGCGCCCGTGGGCGTTCGTGGACCGGGACAGCTTCTGGTCGCGTGTGGCCATCGGGGCGACGGTCGCCTCCGATATTGACGCTCCCACCGCGCTCGCCGCCGAGGCTGACCAGCCAGAGTCAGTCGTCGACCAGACCTACAACCCGATCGTCACGGACAGCCAGTCGACCGGGCTGTTCGGCGTCGACGTGGAGGTGTCGCTGCTGGAGGAAGAGCGCTTCGGGCTGGTGCCCTACGCCGACTTCAACACCCACTCGAGCCTGGGTTCGGGCCTGCATGTAGGCACCTTTGCCTCCGTGCGTCCGATCGACTCGCTCGAGCTGGTCTCGCAGCTCGAATACCGCCGACTCGGCCAGAATTATCTGCCCAGCTACGTCGGGCCGCTCTACGAAATCGACCGCTTTCAATTCGCCGGCTGGGGTCAACATCTGCCCGCCCCGAAGGTGCGCGTGGCGGCGAGCCTCGACGGCCAGCCCGCCCACGGCGGGTATGGCTCTCTGACCGCGAACGTCGACGAGCTCTTCGGCCTCACGGCGGCCTACGCCGACCACCAGGGTCCGGCCAATCAAATGGTGCGGCTGCACGCCTCGGCTCAGCCCATCGACAGGCTGCAGATGGGCCTCTTTTATTACAAGCATAGCTTCGAGGGATTGTCGGAAGCCTTCGATATCGACGGGGCGCTGGCGGTCGGCGAGGCGCGCCTGGGCATCTACGGGCCGCTTTATGCGCTGGGAAGCTATGGGCGCATGTGGCGCATCCAAGAAGATGGCGCCTACGGAAGTATCGACGATTGGAATGTCGGGCTCGGGGTCGCGATGGGTCTGTGAGTGCCGTTTCGCGCATGAGTAGCTTTTCGCGCGGTTTGCGCCCTCATGTTGCTCCGTAGATTCACGTCGATGTTCTTGGTTCTTGGTTCTTGGTTCTTGGTAAGCCAATCGAAAAGGATCGTTTTACCAAACGATGGGGCGGTTGGTGGCTGGTGCCGGCTCGTTTGGTGGTCGTCGTGCTGCTGTGGGCGCCGCTGGTTGGTCTGACGGCCGGCTCGCTGATGCTGGCGAAGCTCTCCGACACTATCCCCGACGCCCCCGACCTCGAGCGACTCCTGCCCGAGCAGCGAAGCTCCGTACAAACCCGCACAGGATGGCAGCTCGCCGGTGAGCGCCCGGCGCGCCGCGTCCGGACCGGGGAGCTCTCGCCGCTGGTGATCTCGGCGTTCCTCGCCGCCGAAGACGCCGACTTCTTCGAGCACCGCGCCTTCAATCTCAAAGCGACCGTCCGCGCCGCCCTGGCGAATTTGCGAGCCGGTGGAGCGGCACAGGGCGCCAGCACGATCACACAACAGCTCGCCAAACGCTTTTTATCGTCCGAGAAGACGCTCCAGCGGAAATTCAGCGAGTTGCTCATGGCTCGGCGCATGGAGGCGCACTATACCAAGGGCGAGATCTTGGAGGCCTACCTCAACGGCGTCTATTTCGGGGAGCAGGCGTGGGGGATCGAGCAGGCGAGCCGCACCTATTTTGGCAAGTCCGCCGAGCGCCTCGAGGTGGGCGAGGCGGCCCTGCTGGCCGGTGTGCTTCCCTCCCCCAGCCGCTACAACCCGCGCGTCGACCCCGAGCGTGCGCGCGCCGAGCGGGACCAGGTGCTGCGGCGCATGGCCACGCTGGGCCTGTTGTCACAGCGCCGAGCAGACGCTGAGATCGCTCGTGCGCCGGTTGTCGTCGAGCCCCGGGCCATCGAGCCGCGTCGGCTGCCCTGGGCCGCCTCGAGCGCGAGGCGAGCTCTGGCGGGTCATTTCGATGACGATGGTGCTACTGGACAAGCGTGGTCCGAGGGTGGCTATACGGTGGTCGTATCCCACGATCCGGTGGCGCAAGCGCGCGCGAGGACGAGCCTCCGGGACGGCATCGAGGCGCTCGATCGCAGGCAGGGCTGGCGCGGCCCGCTCGGGCGAGTCCACGACCAAGAAGCGGTCGACGCTGCGCTAATGGGGCAATCAGAAGAGTGGTCAGAACACGCCGACTTCGTGCTCGCGCGAGTCGAGCAGGTCGAGCCCGGCCGGGCCGACATCGTCACCGCCGGTGGTGCGGCAGAGTTGCGCCTGGAGGAGGCCAGGTGGGCGGCTCCTGTAGACGAAGAGCGCCACTACAAGCGCCCCGCGGAGCTCGATGACCTCACCGAGATTCTCGAGCCCGGCGATCTGGTGGCGGTGCGTCGGGTCGAGGAGCGCTGGGAGCTCGTGCAGCCGCCCGACTTCGAGGGGGCGCTTGTCGCCGTCGATTCGCAGACCGGCCGCACGCTCGCCTCGGTCGGCGGCTACGACGCCGACCGCAGCGTCTTCCACCGGGCCGAGCAGGGCTGCCGTCAGCCCGGCAGCGTCTTCAAGCCGGTGGTCTACGCCGAGGCCATCGCCCGAGGGCTGACGGCCGCGACGATGCTCTCCGATCTGCCCGGCTCGTATGCGACCGGCCGCGGCACCGTCTGGAAGCCCAAGAACGCCGACCGCGACTTCAAGGGCTATGTCACGCTCGCCGACGCGCTGGCCTGGAGTCGCAATATCCCGACCGTGCACTTGATGGACCATCTGGGGGTCGAGAGCGTGGTTCGCCGGGCCAAAAAGCTCGGCATCGACTCCGAGATAGACACGACCTCCTCGGCGTCGCTGGGGGCGAGCTGCGTGCGCCCGGCCGAGATGGCGGCCGTATATGCTGCCTTCCAGCGCCGAGGCCGAAGCGTGGCCGTCGAGGCCATCGATCACATTCGCGACGCCGACGGTGATATTCTGGTCGACCGGGGGCATTTCGCCACCACCGATTGGTCGACCGCAGCGCGGCTCGAGCGCATGGCCTCCGGCCCCGCCGGGCTCGACGACGAGACTCTCGAGGTCGGCGTATCCGAGCAGGTCGCGTTTATCGTGACCCATCTGCTTCGCCGGGTGGTGACCGCCGGGACGGCCCACGAGCTGCCCGACGAGTGGCAGGTCGCCGGCAAGACGGGCACGACCAACGACTTCGACGCCTGGTTTGTCGGCTTCGACGGGAAGATGACCGCGGTGACCTGGATCGGCAGCGATCGCAACAGCCGGCCTATTGGCCGAGGAGAGCACGGCGCGACGGTGGCGATGCCGGTCTTCGAGGGGTTCTACTCGAGTTATTGGGAGTCAGACGACGAGGATGCTTCGTCACTGGGGCTCGACGACCCGCCCGAGCGCGTCGACTTCGCGACCATCGACCCGCACAGCGGGCTGCGAAGCCAGCCCGGCGAGCCGGGCGTGAAGCTCCCGTTCATCGTCGGCACCGCGCCCCTGGAATTCGCCCCCACCCGCGGCACCCGCCAGGCCGAGCAACTCGACGCGCTGAGCCACGAATTCTGAGTTGGAGCGCGGTGATCTGCGCCGCCGCAATTTTGTCGCGTGTTACTACTAAGTTGGAGCGCGTCCGCTCTGTCGGCGCCGCGAAGGCTCTGTCCTTCGCCGTAGCGTGTTGATGAGGTCGAACCCTCGACCACGTTCGGCGCCGGCGGAGCACGGCCAAGCCGCATAAACAGGCGCCGGGGGCTCGTCGGGGAACGTACTTTCCGTACATTTCTTGTATATGCGAAGCGTCAGTCAAAGGAGGTGCATCGGAGTGCGGGGTGCTAGCCCCGGAGCGCGGGATGCCAGCCCGCATTGGCCGAAGGAGTCGGGGGTCGCCTTTTTCAACCCGCGACGACGGCCCAAACCCCCCAGGTGTCAGGATAGAACGTGTCTCTCTCACGTCGCATGAGGAGGGGGCAGCTAACCGTGACAGCGCCATACTCGCCCTCACATTCGAAATCTCAAGATGGCTCCTGCCAGATCGCGAGGAGAATATCAGAGCGGGAGGCTGTTTGTGCAAGAGCCACAGCGGGAACGTCTAAGGGGCTCGAGGGAGGCCAGTGTGGATCGTAATGTAGAGGGGTGGAGCTGACAATAATGGACGAAAACTGTCCGAATGAGAACTCAAAGTCCGTCGCTTCGTCGCTCAATTCCACAAGGCCCTCCGCAGTCACCTGGCATGTCAATACACTGGCAATTGCCCCGGCCTCTGCACGTTCCGCTTTTGATAGATTGGCTCCGAGCGAATGATCATGGAGGGTGACCATCCCGTCATGCGTATGACCATAGACGAAGAATCCGCATGCTCTTCCAGATCTCTTTTTGAAGTTGACCGAAATAATGGAAGCAGCGGCATCGAGGCCGTCACGCCTTGAGGCTTCGAGAAAGCGACGAACCGCGGGGACATCGAAGGAAGGTCGGAAACCGAGCTCACCTTGCGGTGTGAATCCGCGTCCACCGTGCAACGCGACAGCCCCAAAACCGTGCACTTCGTCGTTAGCCCATTCGAATCTCGGCGACCGCTGTTCGGTTCTGTTGATTAATACGACGTCTAAGCCCGGAACAGGATACCATCCGTTTGGCATTGTCTCTCTCCGTGTGCAACTTGCGCGGATAAGCCTAGCATGCCCGGTGGCGCTAAGCGCGAATTCAATCGCAGTTTCCTGTTGTCAGAGTCCGGCGCTGAGAAAACATCGACACCGCTTCCCGACATGCGTCGTCCTTCATCCGCTGTGAAGCATCAGCCTCAATGACGGTCGACCACGTTCGGCGCGCCGGAGGCGACGCCGGCGCCGACGGAGCGGACGCGCTCCAACCTGTTTGTCGAGCAACGCTGAATTGTAGGGCACACTCGATAGCAGCACTGCATTTCCCGTTGGCGCGGGGCTCACTCCTCCTCGACTTCGTACTCGATCGTGCCCGAGCCGCCTTGCTCGGCCGCCGGCTCGTCGGCGCCCTCGAGAGGCTGGGCGTCCTCGAGGATGGAGGCGGCGGTGCTGCGGTGCTCTTCGAAGTGCTCGGGTGGTGTCTGCAGGCTGTAGGTGACGACGAGGTCGTCGGTCTTGAATTGCCACATCTGTAGGGTGCGGGGCTGGCCGTCGAGCTTTCCGTTGATGCGCAACGCGAGGTTGGGCTCGGGGAGCATGTCCACTTGGGGCATCTGTTGGACATCGGCGTCGGTGATCGACTGGGAAAACACTTCCGTGAGCTGCTCCCGGTAGGCATCGGTGCCAAAGTCGGCGCCCAGCGGATCGTCGAGCTCGACGGTCAATTGCAGCAGCGAGCCGTCCTCGTCGTGGCGAGCGAACCAGCGCACCGGGCCGCTGTCGGGCTGTTGGACGGTCCAGGCGTCGCCGAGTTGGCTCAGGTCTAGGCGAAGATTCGTCGCCGGGTCGCGCCAGACTCGCTCTTCGAGTTCGGCCTCTTGCATTTGCTCGGCGAGCTCGTCCTGCCTGGTCTTTACGAATGACGTAGGCAGTCCCTCGCGCGGCATCAATTGGACCTTGTGGGCGTCGAGCAGGAACCGGGCTCGCTCGCGCATCTCGTCGGCAGGCATCTCGGCCAGGATGACGCCGACCTTCAGGCCCTGCTGGAAGACCACGAACTGCGACTCGGGGTCGTCGGCGTCCTCGAATCGCTTGCGAAGCCGCAGCTCGACGGCGCGGGCGACCTGTTGGGCGTTGTCGGGCGAGTTCCACAGCGACAGCCACTCGAGGCGTGCTTGTTGCTGGTCATCTGGCTGCTCTGAGTCGGGAGATTCGTCGCCCGGGAAATAACGGTAGGCGTCGGAGATATAGCCACCGTAGGTCGAGCGTGCGGCCTGCGCGCCGACGGTCTCCTCGAGCCAGATGGCGATCAGGGCAGGTCCGACATGCCCGGCCGCGCCCGCCTCGGGCTCGTCTTGCTGGGGCTCGTCTTGCTGGGGCTCATCTTGTTCTGGCTCATCTTGTTCTGGCTCATCTTGTTCTGGCTCATCTTGCTCGGGCATACGTTCTTCCGGCCATGTCCACTGGCCGACCGGCTCGCCGTTCATCCATTGGTCCGGCCGGACGACGTCGGCGCTGCGCTCGGGCGGGGTCAGCCGGGCGAGTTCGACCGCCGACCAGCCGCTGCTGCGGTACAGAGCAGCGCCGAGCGTCCAGCCCTCTCGAAGCACGGTGGTGTGCAGCCGCTCGGAGACTCGCTGGGCGGCCGGGCCAGTCGGTGCGCTCTGGCCGAGTCTATCGGCGAGGCCGTCGAGCTTGCCGGCGAGTTCGGGGCGCGTGGCGAGCTGCTCGGGCCCGACATCAGCGCCGGTGCGTTCGGCGAGGTCGGTGGCCAACGCAAAGCTGATCGTGGCGTGGCGCGCCGCCTCGAGCGCGAGCTCCTCGTCCCAAGAGTCGGCGGCGGGGAGCGCCTCGAAGTGTTGGTGGTCGAGCGCTTCGACCAGCCGCGCGATGATGGCGAGTTCGACCTGTTCGTCGTCGGGATGTGTCTCTAAAAAGACGACGCGGTGGGCGTCGGCGTCGTAGCGCGCGATGTCGTCGAAGGGCCGCTGAGGCCGCTCGACGAGCTCGGCTGTCGCCTCGACGCCGAAGAGTTGCTCGAGGAGCAACCGGCGCTCGTCTCGGACCGGCTGGGGCGAGCTTGTCGGCTCGGGGAGCTCGTCGGCGGCCGAGACGTGCTCGATGGCCGGCGTTTTGTCGAATTCGCGGTCGCGCGCCGACTCGGCGCGGGCCACCAGGCGCTGGGTCTCCGAGTCGCTCACCGCGCTGGAGTCGCTCGACGGGCTGCCCGCCGACGCTCGCTCGGGCTTGGATGTCTCGCAGGCGACTGCCAGGCTGCAGAGGGTGATGAATACGATTGCGACGGCTTTCGAGGTCATTATTTTACCAAGTGCTCGGACATCAAAACGTCAGAGATAGTCTTTACGACCCCAGCGGCCTTGTGTCGCTGGTGAAGGAGCTTGCCGGCCAGTCTTAGCTACCTAAGCTGATTCACCCGCCGGACAAGCACGGTCAACCCGCATAAACCGGCGGGGGTCTTTGGGGGCCGCTTTCTCTAGCTACCCCAAGCTGATTCACCCGCCGGACAAGCACGGTCAACCCGCATAAACCGGCGGGGGTCTTTGGGGGCCGCTTTCTCTAGCTACCCCAAGCTGATTCACCCGCCGGACAAGCCGGCGGGGGTCGCTCGAGTCGTTAAAAAGGGATCACCTATGATCCCGGGGCAGGACCCCGCGAGCATACCCAATCCGTACATTATTGGATATGGGCCCAGGCGGCCCGCGTCAATTTTGCCATTGCCCGAAACGCGTCGATAATGCCATAGGGGCTTAGCTCTCCGAAATTATCAGCCTTCTCATCATCCTATAAACTCCAGTGATCTGCAGCCGCATTGAAAATATTCTTGGTTCTTGGTTTATGGTTCTTGACTTCGAGTTGCCGGACTTCAAGCAACGATCAAGAACCAAGAACCAAGAACCAAGAACCAAGAACCAAGAACCAAGAACTTCACCGGCTCGGCGCCAAACTGCGGTCTCGCAGAAAGCAGCGACGAGCCCGGCAACCTCAATACTGAATAAAATGGAGACTCGAGAATGAATCGCGACATCTTTAGAAAGTACGACATCCGCGGTATCGCCGACAAAGACCTGAGCGACGAGGTCGTCACCAAGATCGGGCGGGCCTACGGCACCAAGCTTACTCGCACCGCGGGCACCGGCCTGCGCGTCGGTATCGGCCGGGACGCTCGCGGCTCCAGCGATCGCATCTTCGAGGGCCTGTCGGAGGGCATCCGCAGCACCGGGATCGACGTGATCGACCTGGGCATGGTGCCCACGCCGCTGGTTTATTTTGCGGCGCATACCCACAAGCTCGACGGCGCGATTCAGATCACCGGCAGCCACAACCCGGCCGAGTATAACGGCTTCAAGATGATGATGGGCACCTCGACGCTGCACGGCGAGGAGATCGCCGAGCTATACGACATCGCCGCAGGCGGTGATTTTGCCAGCGCCGACGAAGGCGCGCAGAGTGAATTCCCGGATCTCATTGACGAGTATATCGACTGGGTCAGCAACGACATCACGCCCGGCGCGCGCAAGCTCAAGGTCGCCCTCGACAGCGGCAACGGCGTCGCCGGGGTGGTCGCCCCGCGGCTGGTGCGCGAGGTCTTCGGCGGTGAGGTGATCGATATGTACACCGAGCCCGACGCGTCGTTCCCCAATCACCACCCGGATCCGACCGTCGAGGAGAACCTCCAGGACCTCGTCGAGGTGGTGCGCGAGGAAAATTGCGACCTCGGCGTGGCCTACGACGGTGACGGCGATCGCATCGGCGTGGTCAACGAAAAAGGCGAGATCATCTGGGGCGATAAATTGATGATCGCGCTGAGCCGCGCGTTGCTCGAGGATATCCCCGGGGCCACGGTCATCGGCGAGGTCAAGTGCTCGCAGACGCTCTTTGACGACATCGAGGCCCACGGCGGAAAGCCGATCATGGCGCGGGTGGGCCACAGCCTCATCAAGGCGAAGATCAAGGAGACCGACGCCGAACTCGCCGGCGAGATGAGCGGCCACATCTTCTTCAACGATCGCTTCTTCGGCTTCGACGATGCGCTGTATACGACCTGTCGCACGATGGAGATTCTATCGTCGACCGATGCTCCGTTCTCGGCGCTCTTCGACGGCATTCCGGAGACCTTCGCCACCCCGGAGCTTCGCCTGGACTGCGACGAGCAGCTCAAATTCGAGATCCCGTCGGTGGTCGCCCGTCAATACGCCGACGACTACGAGGTCAACACCATCGACGGCATGCGCGTCAAATTCGACAATGGGTGGGGGCTGGTGCGCGCCTCGAATACCCAGCCGGTGCTGGTCGTGCGCGTCGAAGCCAATTCGGCCGAAGACCGCGACGCCTACCTCGAAGAGCTCAAGGTCGCGATCGAGCAGGCGAAAGAGGAACTGCGGGCTTGACTGCGGGCTTGGGGGGAACTGCGGGCTTGGGGCTTGAGGCTTGGGGAACTGCGGGCTTGGGACAGGTGTTCGTACATGATTGCTGTACCAAGAACCAAGAACCAAGAACCAAGAACATCAACGTAAGCCGATCAATCGGCGAGACGGCGTAGGCCGTGCGAAAAGCAGAGAGTTCGCGTAAGGGCAGTCAAACGTGCCAGGGGGCGGTGCGTTGCTCGCGTAGCTCGACGAGGCGGGTGGCTGCTTCGGTGACCGCGGGGTGTAGGTGGGTGGAGTTTCGAACCTTGCGAAGCTTCTGGATGCCGAGGGTGGCCAGGAGCTTCAGCGAAATGCCGGTGGCGTTGTAGGGGTTCATGACCACCGTAAAGCGCACCTCGCGGCGCACGTACCATCGCTTGTGGAGGACGACGGTCTGCAGGATGTCGGCAGTATTGGGCCGTCGCGAGCCGATCAGCACGACGTCCTGCTCGGTCAGGTGACGATTGTCGAGCAACTGCGCGACGACGACCTGGCTGGGGTCGAGCAAGAGGCGCTCGAGAAAGAGCCGATTGTTGCCGCGCGCCATTTGCCGGCGCTCCCCGAGGGTGACCTCGTCGCCTTTGGGCAGGTCGGGCTCCGGGAGGCGTTTGCCGTCGGGGAGTTCTTTGTGCGGCGGCGGGTCCCGCAGCACGGCCAGCACGGCCTCGCGCTCGTCGCGGTGGGCGGCCTCGAAGATGCTCTTGAGCAGGTCGTAGTCGTCGTC
>JBKGZI010000018.1:0-29551 GCA_046545675.1 Persicimonas sp. | reverse complement strand
ACGCTGGCGCTGGGGAAATTCGAGCGAGGATCACCGTTGGCGTCGAGGCTATCCGGTTCGATATAGAAGTCGCCGGTGCCGTTGAGGTTCGGATCGAAGTCGGAGTCCGTATCGCGACCGAAGAACAGGTCGAGCTCCAGGGAGGCGTCGTTATTCTCGTCGCTCCAATAGGCATATTCGAAGAGGTAGACGAGCACGCCGTTTTGGATCTGATACTCAATGACTTGGTTGAAGTCAGTGTTCACAGCTTGCTTGAGGGACTCCACCAAATCGCCCAGGGCATTATCGTCGACGCCGTCGCCATCATAGTCGTGACAGCACTCACCGCTCTCCTTGAACACGAATTCGGTCATGAACGAGCCCGGCCCGTGGGGGCCATCGGGGCAACTGGCGTCGACCGGCGGGTAGGCGCAGCCGGTGTGGGGGGCGTCGGGCTCGTCGCCGGCGTCGCTGGTGTCACCGGCGTCGCTGGTGTCTTCATCGCCGCCGTCAGCCGCGTCGTTCGAGGTGGCGTCGGCGTCCTGGGTCGGGCCGGTGTCAGAGGCGTCCTCGCCCACATCACTGGCGTCGTCGCCCGAATCGGAGACATCTTGGCCGCCGTCCGTCCCGCCGTCAGAGGGTGCGTCGGGCTCGTCGGTCGAATCAGAGCCGGTGTCGGTTGGTGTGCTATTATTCGCCTCGCTGGTCCCATCATCCGAGCAAGCCGGCGCGAGGGCCAGCGCTAATGCGATTACAGCTACCCACAAAATATTCCTACGATGCGCCATTTTCATAAACCGCTCCAATCGATCTCATTTCTTGATTGCAGCGATAAGCATAACGCTCTGCGTCATGAATGGCAAAGTGCGGCGGGCTTGGGGACGGCGGGCTTGGGGTGGCTTTTCCCACGCCCCGAGCCTCAAGCCCGCTGTTCAGGGACGACCTCCGGGTCGGGGACGTCGCGCGGGTCCTCGCAGCCGTCGCAGGCGGCCAGGCTCGTCAGTGCCGCCAGCGAGAGCAACGTCGCGAAGACCACTCGGGTGAGCCATGAATGCCACTTCGAATAGAGTCGTTTCATGAGATCTCCTCCGGCTGGTCCTGGGGGCGTCGTCGCGATAAACGCTCACGGCGCGAAGTCGAGCTGGCACCACAAGCCCAGGTGGTCCAGGCGCTCGAGCGTCTCACCGAGGCCGCGGTCGAGCGGCGCGTAGCCCGGGTGGGCGCCCAGCGTGACGCAGCGTCCGATCAAGCCGCTCGAGATGACGTGGTCGAGCGTGGTCTCCATCATCGGCGCGCTCCAGTACGGCGGGTCGTGCTCGACGATACCTGAATGGTAAGCAAATGCGGGCTGGTCTCCAGCCCGTTTCGGACCTTCGTAGCTCACATGCTCGTTCCAAAGGTCGACGTCGGCCTCGTCCTGACCGGCTCGAAACGGATCGAAGTTGAAGTCGCCCGCCACCAACGCGAGCTCTGAGCTTCGAAGGGTGGCGTCGGCGCCAAAGACATGCTGCAGATAGGCCTCCCGGCACCGCTGTCCGTCTTCGGCGCCGCTGGCGTCGCTCGGCGGGTGCGCGTTGATCAGGTCGACGCCGTGCTGGCCGATCTGGGCGGTGGCCGACGAGATCGAGAAGCCCTCGTCACATCCCTCGACCACAGGCGCGGCGCGCGCGGCGTCGGCGCATAGCTCGCCGGGCTCGCAATCCTCGACGCCGCCCAGGCGCGTGTGGACGCCGACACATTCGTAGCCGCGCCGTTCGTCGCAGGCGATGGTATAATCTGCGCCGAGCAAGCGCCTCACCTGGGGCAGGCCCCCGGAGTCGAAGTCGGGGTGGCAGACGTGATCGTCGGCCGGGTTGCCGGCCGCCTCACATTGCTCGGGTGTGAGCACTTCCTGGAGGAGGACGATGTCGGGGTCGAGCCGGGCGATGGAGTCGGCGATCGTCTGCTCCATCTCGTCCCAGCACAGGTTGTAGGCGACGTCGTTGCAGCGGTGCACGTCGATATTGCCCACGTTGGCCGACAGCACCGAGAACCCGGAGTCGGCCTCGGGCATCTGCCAATCGGCCCCTAGCGGCTGCTCGCTGCGTTGGTCCTGCTCGGGCCACTGCTCGCCCGCATCGGCGTCGGCGGCATCTTCGGCATCCCCGGCATCGCCGTCGTGCCGATCGGCGGCGTCGCGCGCATCGGCGGCGTCCGCGCCGCTGTCGGCCACGGCGCCGCCCGCGTCGTCGGTGGGCTCTGCGGTGGACGAATCGCAGCCCAATGAGATATTCACCAACGAGAGACTCACCAGTGAAATAACCAGCCAGAACCGCTTTTCGGACATGGATGCCTCGATGGACGAGAAAACGAAGACCTTCTATCACGCCCGCTATATTCTCAACGGCTTCGAGTGGCTCGAAGACGCTTATCTGTCGGTCGAGAATGGGCGTATCGACGGGGTTCACCCTACGAAAAACGAGCTGCCCGTACAATGCGAGCCCGGCCAGACCGTCGAGCTGGGCGAGGTCGCGTTGGTGCCGGGGCTGGTCAACGCGCATAGCCATGCATTCCAGCGGGGCATCCGCGGCAAGACCGAGTACCTGGTCGCCGACCGCGAGGAGGAGGACTTCTGGAGCTGGCGAGAGGAGATGTACCGCGCCGCGCTGGGCTACGACGCCGATCGGGTCGAGGAGGTCTCGCGGCTGGCGTTTTTGGAGATGGCTCTCAGTGGCATCACCAGCGTGGGCGAGTTCCACTACCTGCACCACCAGCCCGACGGCACGCCCTACGGGGATCCCAACGAGCTCGCCAACCGGGTCATCCGGGCGGCGCGCGATGTCGGGATTCGCATCGCGCTGCTGCGGGTGGGCTACCACCGCGGCGGCTTCGAGCAGCCGGCCGAGTCGGCGCAACGCCGCTTCGTGGAGCCGGACGTCGACACTTATCTCTCGCGTGCCGATGCGCTGCGAAGTACCTGGGAAGACGAGCCCACGGTCACCGTGGGCCTGGCCCCGCATAGCATCCGAGCGGTGCCCAGCCCGTGGCTTCAGGCAGCGTCCGACTATGCCGACCAGCACGACCTGCCGCTGCATATCCACGCCTGCGAGCAGCGCCGCGAGATCGACGAGAGCCGGCGCGAATACGGGATGGCGCCGGTCGAGGTTTTCGAAGATCTGGGGATGTTGAGCGAGCGGCTCACGCTGGTCCACGGCACGCACCTGAGCGAGGAGGAGCTCGATTTGCTCGGCGAGCGCCGGCCGACGGTGTGCGCGTGCCCGACCACCGAGCGAAACCTCGGAGACGGGTTCTTGCCCGCCCTCGAGCTCGCCAAACGCCGGGTGCCCGTCGCGCTGGGCTCGGATAGCCACACCAATATCGATCTGTGGGAGGAGATGCGCCTGGTCGAATACCACGAGCGGCTTCGCTACGAGCGCCGAAACGTGCTCGCCACGCAGCTCGCCGAGTCGGTGCTCGGCCCGGGTGGCGACCGCCGGCTGCCCACCGCCAACGCGCTGTGGCCGATGGGCACCCTCGACGGCGCGCGATCACTCGGGCTGCAGGCCGGCCGCCTCCAGCCCGGCTGTCTGGCCGACTTCGTGGCCATCGACCTCGACCACATCACGCTCGTGGGCACCACCCGCGAGACGCTCTTGGCCGACATCACACTATCGATGACGCCCGGTGCGGTGCGCGACGTATTTGTTGGGGGGGAGCAGATTGTCGAAGACGGCCGCCATCCGCTGCTCAATCATCCGAGAGAATAAGAGAGTCAGAAAATTAGAAAGTTAGATAACAGCAACCGCGTGGGCGCCTTTGTAGTTATCTAACTCTCTAATTTTCTGACTCTCTGACTCTCTGCAGTTACTATTTTTTCTCGCGGAAGAAGAGCTTGATACGCGAGCCCTTTCGGACCCGGACGATCTTCTTTTCGGACTCCTCGCCGCTCTCGAATTTGACCTGAATCTCGTGGCGGCCGGGCTTGACGTCGACGGTGCCGGGGGTGTTCTCGCCGGTGCCGCCGCCGTCGACGATGACCGTGCCCTTGGGCTTGGAGTAAACGGTCACTCGGCCTTGTGTGTCCTCTTCTTTCTCTTCTTTCGGTGGCTCTCTGCGCCGCGGCGAAGGCCGTGGAGAGGGTTTGGGGCGGCTCTCAGCGCGCGCGTTGCCGCCCTGGAAGCCGGACAACTCGACGATCAGCAGCCGGGTCTCGTGGGCGCGCAGATGAATGCGGTAGGTCTTGACCTTGCCGTCGAAGGTGACCTCGACGGTGTGCGGGCCACCGGCTGGGAGCACCATGCCCGCTTCCTCGTCGTTCTCGACGTACTCGGGGTAGTCGAGGCCGTTGACGGTGACGTCGGCCTTCTCGAAGTTGGTGACCACCTGCAAGACCGCGGGCTTCCACTGCTCGCGCTTGATGTCGTTCGACTTCTTTTTGTTGCGCGACTGGCCGGGCTGGACGGAGCGGTCGGCGGCATCGCGGGCGCGATCGATGGCATAGTCGAGATCGCCCTCGACGTACGCGATCGTCTCGTCGAATTGCTCGTCGCCGTCGCGATCGTCAGCCTCGTCCCGATCGTCCTGATCGGTGTCTTGGTCGGCCTCGACGAGCTTGTCGAGTGGCTGCTCGTCGGGCTCGATGGCGGTCGGCTGGAAGTCCGGAGGCTCTTCGTCGGGCGTCGAATCACCGTCGCAGCCCACCGTCGCCACCATCATCAGCGCCAGCGCGGCCACAGCAGCCATCAAAGATATACGAAAATGCGTCATAAGTCTTTTACCTAGCACCGGAATACCTAGCACCGGAAAAAATCCCAACTACCAGACCCACGGCGCTGGTGCAGCAGGGAAGTGTCGCTCCTTATTGAGAAATGCATAAGCTCCTAAACCCGTTCTGCGGGTTTAGCAACCTACGCATCTCTCAGTAGTACAGAACGTCACCATATCGGATTTCATTCAAACGCGCGCCACGTGGGCATGAGATATCGAGGGTCTATTCGAAGAAGTCGAGCATCTTGCGCTCGCGGGATGCCTGCCGGGCACGCCCGTGAGCCCACTCTCGCAGCGCTTTGATATCCTCTTCGTAGGTGCGATACAGCGGGATGGTTTCTTTGGCGGCGAACTCGAGGTCTTCGGAGTGGACCTCGCGATCGTCGGCAAAAGCGGTGTACATCGCGCTGACCACGACCTGCTCGAGCTCGGCACCGGAGAAATGTTCGGTGCGCGAGGCGATCTCGTCGAGGACCTCGTCGGGGAACGGCCGGCCGCGCCGGTTGAGGTGGATCGCGAGGATCTCTTTTCGCTCGTGGGCGTCGGGCAGGTCGACGAAGAAGATCTCGTCGAAACGCCCCTTGCGGAGCATCTCGGGGGGCAAGGCGGTGACATCGTTAGCAGTGGCGACCAAGAAGACCGGCGTGGTCTTCTCCTGCTGCCAGGTCAAAAGCGAGCCGAGCACCCGGTTGGAGCTGCCGTCGCTGTCGCCGGCAAAGCCCTTTTCGATCTCGTCCATCCAAAGCACGCAGGGGGCGAGCGCCTCGGCGGTGCGGATAGCCTGGCGAAGCGCGTCCTCCGGGGAGCGCTTGGCGTCGAAGATGACGCCCAGGTCCAGGCGCAACAAAGGCAGGCCCCAGTGGCGCCCGACGGCCTTGGCGGTCAGGCTCTTGCCGCAGCCCTGCACGCCGATGAGCAGCAGGCCTTTGGGCGAGGGCAGCCCGTAGGTCTGGGCATCCTGGCTGAAGGCGCGCTTTCGCTCGGCGAGCCACTGCTTCAAGGCGTCGAGGCCGCCCACGTCGGACAGGCCCTGGTCGAGCGGGAAGAACTCCAAGATCTCGCTGGCGCTGATCAGCCGCTGCTTCTCGCGCAGGATCGACTGCTCGATGTCGAAGGGCTGGTTGCGCTCGAGCGCCTCGTCGTATTGCTGGCGCACGCGGTGGAAGGCCCGGAAGGCCTCGCGGCTGGTCAGGCCCATCGCGCCGCTGACCAAGGCGTCGCGGTCGAGATACTCGAAGTCATCGCTCGGAAAGACCTTCTCGCATTCGGCGCGGATGACCTGCCGGCCGGGCAGCGGAAGCGCGATGTGAGCGAGATCTTTGGAGAGCTCGCGGGGCTCGATTTTTTCGGGGCCGACGAAGACGATCGTCTTGTCGGCGGCGGCCAGCGCGGCCTCCATCTCGCGGAGTCTGCGACGGATGGAGGGCGCTTGGAGCAGCTCGTGGACGTCCTCGAGCACGAAGACCGCCGGCCTAATGGCCCGCTCGATGCGGTCGAGCGCCCCGCTCAGATTACCCTCGGAGGGTTTTCCCTCGAAGCCGGTCACCGCGCTCCAGGTATAGACGGCACGGCCGTCGGCCTCGGCGAGGCCGCCGAGGATCGACAGCGCGCGCGCCTCCTCGAAGGTCTGCAGGTGGATCAAGGCGTAGGGAGCGCGCAGAAGCGAGCGGAGCTCGCGCACAAATTGGGCGTGGGTGGTCATCACTTATTATAATATTTCACGACTTTATAATCGTCGCCGACCAAAACGCCTTTGGTGTCTTCTTTCCAGCGTCTCTCCAGCTCGCCGTATTTGGGGAGGTGGTCTCCCTCTTGCTCTTCGGCTTCGAGAATGATCTTGGCGGAGACGCCGCGGCCTTTGGGCTGGATGGTGATGATCCCGATGCCGCGCTCTTTGCAGGTCTCCTTCATGATGCCGTTATACTCATCGTCACCGTCTCGAAATTCGTCGAGAGGCAGCGCGATCCACACGTAATTGGCCTCGACCTGGCCCAGGCTATGGATGCCGCGATTGACATCAAAGAGGCAGTTATCGAAGCTGACTTCGATACGGATGGAGTGCAGCGAGCGACGATCTCCGGCGATATACACCAGATCGATCTTTCCCTTGCCGCCTTCGGTCTCGTCATCTCGAACGACATCAAACATGCCGTGGTCACGACCCACCTCGCGGTCAAACATCCGCTCGATCGGTTCGACCATATCTTCGCGGTCAAAGGCGTATTCGCTCATCTTCAGATCCTCCTGGAAGGCAAAAAGGCGGACGACGCATCTTGCATCATCCGCGCGTCGTTATCTTTATGTGGGAAACAGGTGCGCCAGGCACGTGCGACCGACGCCTGGCGACCCTCACAGGCGCTTTTGCGTGCCGAACGATCCTAAGCACCGCTTCCGATGGGTCCAATACCCTCGCAGAAGGGCGCCCAAAATGCAAATGGCGGCGGGATCGAGCAGGTCTCGCGCAGGGATCAACCGGATGACAGCGCCCACTGCAATTCGTCGCGGAGCGTATCGACCTCTTGGTTGAGCACGCGCTGGTCGGCGGCGCCCAGCACGACCCCGTGCATGCCGATAAACGTCAGGTCGATCTCGTAGGTATTGTCCTCGTCGCCGAGCTTGCGCAACTGCACGTCGAGCTCGACCGGCTCCTGCTGGATGGTCGAGCGACCCATACAATACAAGAAGAGATAGACGAATAGCGGCAGGACCAGCACGAATAAGGGCACCAGCGCCAGAATGAAGGTCACGCTGCCGCGCTCGAAGCGAAGCCGCTTGTCGTTGGCCTGCACGGCGTTGTAGCCAAACGAGGTAAAGAGGCGCTCGACATGCTCGCGCAGCGCCTGCTCGGATTGGACGCCGTAGACCTTGAGCTGGCGCATGAAGATGGTCTGGGACGGATCCGTAAAGGTGTCCATGCCGGTTTCGATGCGAAGCGGCAGGTTGTCGGGGTTGTGGTCGTTGCGCGGGCCCGCGGCGCCGGGGCCGGCCTCGTCGGCTTTGACGAGCTTGCCCTCGATCATGTGGTCGTCGGCGTCGTGGACGGTCGCGTCACGCTCGACGACGGCGACGCCGCTGGGATGGGCGAGCGCGGTGACCGAGCCGTCCTCGTCGCCGTAGCGCTCCTCGATATGGGCGCGCAGCGCGGCCGGCAGCTTGCTGCGCCTGTGGGATTTGCGCCGACTCTTTTTGCGCTCACGCGATTTCTTATTCTCAGCGCGGGTCGTCAGCGCACGAGACTCGGGACGCTCGAGAGCGCGCCCGTCGCCGGTGACCGAGCCGTCTGGGCCGTCCAAATAGCCGTCGTCTTCATCAGCCCGAGCGCCCAGCGTACCGTCGGCGCGGCCGTGGTCCTCGGCCTCCTCTTCGTCGAACTCGTCCTTCCACAGAGGTTTGGGCAGCGAGGCGTTCGCGTCCACACCGGGCACGAAATACTCGATGCGCCCGTCCTCGGTCACGTCCATCTCGAGCAAACCGGCATGGGTGGCCTGCTCCAGATAGGCCGAGACCGTCTCATGGGGCAAACCCAGAGCGTAGGCGAGGAACGACGGCTGGAATTTCTCCAACCCGTCCTCGTAGGCCAGCTTCAAGATGTTCCACTCGAATTCCTCGTAAGTCATTTCACTCACACGCGCGGCATTTCTAAGGGCTTCGTCACTGACTGAAACGCATCGGACCCGGCCCTACATTCCAACGCAGCTAACGACTCCCTTAAAGTGTAGATCCGTCAGTGGCCTGAATCAATGCCGCGGTGTGAGCGAACGGCCGCCAGGCGGCCTATTGGACTGACGTCATCTTGTTTAGGCGGGTTGACCGTAGCGTCAGAGGCAAAAGGCTTCTTTTCCTCTGACACCGAGACGGTGTCAGTCCAATTCAGGCACTCAGACCGGCTGGGGCTCCTCGTCGGAGCCGTTCGACTGCGCCTTGAGGTTCTCGAGGACGCTGGCGTCTTCGAGTGTGGTGGTGTCGCCCGGCTCGCGGCCGGCGGCGATGTCGGCCAGCAGACGGCGCATGATCTTGCCGCTTCGGGTCTTGGGCAGCGTCGGGGTGAATTGGATCTCGGCCGGCCGCGCGATGGCGCCGATCTCGTCGACGACGTGCTGCTTGAGGGCTTGCTCGGCGTCGGGGCCGGGGGTGTCGTTCTCGAGGGTCACAAACGCCACGATGGCCTGGCCCTTGAGGTCGTCGGGGCGCGCGACCACGGCGGCCTCGGCGACGCTGGGGTGGCTGACAAGCGCGCTTTCGACCTCCATGGTGCCCAAACGGTGGCCGCTGACGTTGATGACGTCGTCGATGCGGCCCATGATCCAGATATTGCCGTCGGCGTCTTTGCGGGCTCCGTCGCCGGCAAAATAGATGCCCTCGAAGCGACCGAAGTAGCCCTGCTTGTAGCGCTCCGGATTGCCGTAGACGGTGCGAAGCATGCTCGGCCACGGACGCTTGATGACCAGGAAGCCGCCTTCGTCGTCGCCGACCGGGTTGCCCTGGTTGTCGACGACGTCGGCCTCAATGCCCGGGAGCGGCGTGGTGGCGCTGCCCGGCACGGTCGTGGTGACGCCCGGCACCGGCGTGATCATATGACCGCCGGTCTCGGTCTGCCACCAGGTGTCGATGATCGGGCACTTCTGGTTGCCGATCTTATCGCGGTACCACATCCACGCCTTCGGATTGATGGGCTCGCCGACGGTGCCCAGCAGCCGGAGGCTGGACAGGTCGTGGTCGTCGACCCACTTGTCGCCCCACTTCATGAACGCGCGAATCGCGGTCGGCGCGGTGTAGAAGATGTTGACGCCGTGGCGCTCGACGATCTCCCAGAAGCGGTCGGGCTGCGGGTAGTTGGGCGCGCCCTCGTACATCAGGGTCGTCGCGCCCTCGGCCAGCGGGCCGTAGACGATATAGCTGTGGCCTGTGATCCAGCCGATATCGGCGGTGCACCAGTAGACGTCGTCGTCCTTGAGGTCGAAGACCCACTTCGAGGTCAGCTTCGTCCACAACGTATAGCCCGCCGATGCATGCACGACGCCCTTGGGCTTTCCGGTCGTGCCGCTGGTGTACAGGATGAAGAGCGGGTGCTCGGAGTCGAAGGACTTGGGCTCGTGGCGCGTCGACTGGCCGCCGACGACATCGTCCCACCAGTGGTCGCGCTTGTTGTTCCACTTGACCTTATTTTCGGTGCGCTTGACCACGAGCACGTCCTCGACGCTCTCACAGCCGGCCTCGAGCGCTTTGTCGACGGCGTCCTTGAGGCGGATGACCTCGCCGCGTCGCCAGCCGCCGTCGGCGGTGATGATCAGCTTGCAGTCGGCGTCCTCGACGCGCTCCTTGATGGCATGGGCGCTAAACCCGCCGAAGATGACGTTATGCGGCGCGCCGATGCGGGCACACGCCAGCACGGCGATCGCCAGCTCGGGGACCATCGGCATATAGAGCGCGACGCGGTCGCCGGCCTCGATGCCCATCTCCTCGAGGGCGTTGGCGGCCTTGCAGACCTCGGCGTGAAGCTGGCCGTAGGTCAACGTGACCTGATCGCCCGGCTCGCCCTCCCAGATGATGGCGGCCTTATTGCGCCGCCAGGTGTCCAGATGCTTGTCGAGGCATTGCGCGCTGACGTTGAGCTTGCCGCCGGTGAACCATTTGGCAAACGGCGGCTGCCAGTCGAGCACCTCGTCGAAGTCCTCGTCCCAGACGAGCTCCTCGCGCGCCAGATCGCCCCAGAACGCCTCCGGGTCGTCGGCGGCCTTCTTGCGCAATTTGGCGAGCGTGTCGGCGTCGAGGTTTGCCTGGGCGGCAAAATCGGCCGGCGGCTCGAATTTACGCTCTTCCTGCAGAATGCTCTCGATCTTGTCTTCGCTCACCTTGGGCTCCTTGCGATTAGGGTTTGGTGCTGTGTTCGGTAGGGTGGTTTTAGGAAATTTGGGGTGAATTGGCAACTGGAAGGCAGGGGTTCAGGGGTCCAGGGGTCCGGGGTCCAGGGGAAGGCGTTGCAGGAACCGCACTGCCCCGATACAACCAGCCCGTCGCACAACCCGCACCAAAGAGACCCACACGCCATGCTCATCGACCAGACATACCGCCCGCGCAATGAAGACGGCTGGCGCCTGGACGTCACCCGTTACTACGACCCGGACAATCTAAACACCGACACCAAGCCGGTGCTGATGATTCCGGGCTACGGGATGAATACGTTCATCCTGAACTTCCACCCCACCGGCGAGTCGATGGTCCAGTATCTGTGCCGGTCGGGCCTGGAGGTGTGGACGGCGAATCTGCGCGGCCAGGGCGACTCGGAGAAGATCGGCGGCACGGAGCGTTACGGGTTCCGGGAGCTGGCGCTGGTCGACTTTCCGACGGTGCGCGACCTGGTGCTGGCCGAGACCCAGACCGGCGCCGACACCCTGCACGGCGTGGGCTGCAGCCTCGGGGCGAGCGTGCTGTATGGGTACCTCGCCCACCACCTGCATGACCACCAATTCGCCTCGCTGACCGCCATCGGCGGGCCGCTTCGGTGGGTGGACGTACATCCGGCGGTCAAGATCGCCTTCAAGTCGCCGCTGATCGCCTCGCTGGTGCCCATTCGCGGCACGCGAAAGCTCGCCAAGGCCTTCTTGCCGACGCTCAAGAAGATGCCGTGGCTGATGTCGTTGTATATGAACGTCAACCAGATCGACCTGAGCCAAACCGAAGAGTTGGTCAAGACGGTCGACAATCCCAACCCATATTTGAACTACCAGATCGCACGCTGGATCAATAAACGCGACATGGTCATCGACGGCCTCAACGTGACCGAGGCGCTCGCCGAGCTCGAGGACCTGCCCATCCTCTGTCTGCTGGCCAGCTCCGACGGCATCGTGCCGGCGGCGTCGGCCAAGAGCGTCTGCAACATCGCCGGCGACTGCTGCGTCGACGTGCTCGAGGTCGGTGATGAGGAGCATTGGTATGCTCACGCTGACCTTTTTATCTCCGAGAAGGCGCAGGAGACTGTGTTCGAGCCGCTCGCCAACTGGCTGAAAAACCAATAGGTGCCAGTGCTTCCAGCTCTGGTCACCAGACCTGGAAGGTCTGGCACCGATTCTGCTGCCCCTGATTAAAATGCCTGAATTGCCGGAAGTTGAAATCGCGCGTAGGAATTTGGTCCGTTGGTGGGAGGGCAAGGCTGCCGAGGAGGTGGTCGTGGTCGACGAGAAGCTGCTGCGGGAGACGAGCGCCGAGGAGTTGGTGGAGGCTCTGCGGCAGCCGGCCCGGCGGCTGGAGCGCTACGGGAAGTATATCGTGGCGCGCATGGCCGACGATTCGACGGTGCTGATTCACTTTCGGATGACCGGCAAGATCGTGCGCTGCGACGAGCCCGAGCCCAAATACGCGCGGCTCGCCTGGCGAGTGCCCGAGACCGGCTGGCTGGTGTTCAAGGACCAGCGCCGGCTGGGCACGGTGCGCCTGCTCGGCCCCGGCGAGTTCGAGGACTACGAGCCGGTCCAGAAGATGGGCCCGGACGCGCTCGAGATCGACGGCCCGACCCTATGCGAGCGGCTCCCGAAGCGGCGCATGCTCAAGGCGTCGCTGCTCGACCAGGAGGTCCTGGCCGGCCTGGGCAATATCGCCGCCATCGAGATCATGTGGCGCATGAAGCTGCCGCCGCGCATCAAAGGCGGCGCGCTCTCCGACGCCCAATGCGACCAACTCGCCCGGACCATCGTCGAGTTTGTCGAGACGGTCATCGAGCGCGAGCAGTCCGACGAGGTCGTCTATATGGAGGAGAGCCGCGACGACAATCCCTTCGATATCTACCTGCGCGAAGGCGAGCCGTGCCCGCGCTGTGGCACCGAGATCGAGCGAGTCAAGGTCAGCGGCCGGTCGACGTATTATTGCCCAAATTGTCAGGACGAATAGCAGACCCTGCAGAGAGCGCACACCTTCCTCAACAAGCGTATGTGGTTCTAAGCCCTAACCCAAATTGCAGTTCGCGCCGTAGTTCAGGCGCCTCAAATAGAGGATCTTACAGGGGCCACACATCTTCTATTTGAGGCGACGTTGAACAGCGACGTCGCAAACTACGATTTGGGTCTGACTTTAGAAACGCTCGGATCTTTGGGGAGCTATTTGTCGAAGAGGATCTTACAGGGGCCACACATCTTCTATTTGAGGCGACGTTGAACAGCGACGTCGCAAACTACGATTTGGGTTTGACTTTAGAAACGCTCGGATTTTTGGGGAGCTATTTGTCGAAGTTCTTTAGATTGTCCTCGATACTGTCGACCAGCTCCTTATTGCCGGCTTGCTTGGCGAGCGGCAGACCCTTATCGAGGGCATTCTTGGCGGCGTCGCGGTCGTCAAGCTTCAGGCTGGCGCGGGCGAGCGCGCTATAGGCCCACGCCTTGGTCTGGGTGTCGGCGGCGTCGGCGTCGACGAGCTCTTCGAGCAGGGAGCGCGCCTCCGTCCAGTCCTCGCGCGCCAATTCGACCTGGGCGAGTTGGGTGTGCAGTTGGACGCGGGTGCCAGCGAGCTCGTCGGCACCGTCGGTCAGCGCCAGGCCGCGGCGGAAGGCGCGCTTGGCGGCGCCGTACTCCTTTTTCTTGTCGGCGAGCATCACGCCGCGGCGCAGATGGGCGTCGGAGGCGAGCTTGTTGTTGGGAGTGGGCTGCGATTCGGCGAGCTCGGCGGCCTTCTCCAGGTGCTCGACGCCCTTCTTCTCTTGCCAGGCGCGCCCGGCGGTCACTCCCAGGGCGTAGTGGGTGGCGGCGAGCATCGAGGGGTCGGGCTGCTCGGCGTCGTCGAGCGCCTCGAGGGCTTTTCGGCACAGGTGGTGGGCGCCGTTGGAGCGAAGGCTCATCTCGACCTGACACAGGTTGGCGCGGTAATTGGTCATCGCCGACTTCTCGTCGGCTCTGCGCACGCCGGTCTTCTCGAGGCGCTGGATGGCCTTGGAGTAGTGCGAGCCGGCCTGATTCAGGTCGCCTTTGGCGTGCAGGAGCTCGGCGAGCTTGGCAGTTCCGCGCGCGGCGAGATGCGGCATATCGAGCTTGTCGAAGCGCTCGCCGGCCGACTTGCAGTGCGAGGCGGTGTCGGTCTGCGGGCCGGTCTCGACGCCGAATTCGCAGAGGGCGAGCTCGCTTCGACCGACGAGGTTCGGGCTGCGAGTCTCGTGGGCGATCTTCAGGGCGTGTCGAAGGCGCCGCTGAGCACTGCCCAGGTCGCCTCGGTGGCGGGCGTCGGCGGCGTTCAACGTCAGCGTGTCGATGAGCGCGGGGCGATTGTCCATCGAGCGAAAGCTCGACTCGAGCCCCTCGAGGTAGCCGCGCGCCTGGTCGAATTTGCCCTGGTCTTGGAGGTGGCGCGCGATGCGCACCTTATTTCGCTTCTGGGCGGGCATGCTGTCGCCGGACTCGAATTGTTTTTGGGCACTCATCAACAGTTGGAGGGCGCGCTCGGAGTCGCCGTTTTTATCGTAGAGCTCGGCGGTCTTGGCCATCGAGGTGCCCACCGACACGGCGGTGCCGGCGCTCTCGAGCTTGGCGATCGCCGCGCGATAATCGGAGTCCGGCCCGGCCGGCCGGCCGCGCATCTGGCGGACCAGCCGGTGGTTGAGCTTGCACAACGCGGCGAAGACCTCGTCGTCGGGACCATCGGCCAGCTCCACACATAATTTGAGGGTGTCCTCGGCCGATCTCAGCATACCGCGGCTGGCCTCGATGTGGCCGCGCGTGAGCAACAGACGGCCCAGCGCGGCGTTGAGTTCGAGCTCTTTGGCCAGCTCGAGGGCTTGGTCGGCGCGCCTTTGAGCCTGGGCGTAGTCGCCCTGCTCCCAAAGCAGGCTGCTCCACTCCATGATCGCCTGGGCCTTGATCGGGCTGTCGTCGGCGGCCTCGTCATAGGCTTTTTCGAAGCTGCTGCGTGCGCTATTCCAATCGCCGCTGCGATATTCGTTTTGGGCCTCGACCAGCAGGCTCTCGGCGTCCTGAGCGATCGCAGGGCCGCCCATGACCAATAACGCCCCGGCGCACAACATGGCTATCAGGTTCTTTGACACTCTCATCTCGCACGTCCTCTTCAGCGAAAGCACTCATACATAGTCATATTAACAAACTTGCGCGCTAGACGCTTCCATACAAGGTGATTCCCCCCTCAGAAACCCCATGCGGTCCTAACATCAAACTCAAATCGTAGTTTGCGCCGCAGTTCAGGCGCCTTAAATAGAGGATCTTACAGGAGCCCGAACATCCGCTATTTAGGGCGACGTCAAAAGGCGACGTCACAAACTACAATTTGGGGTTGGCGTTAGTGGCGTTTGTGGTTGTTGGGGCCGTATTACTCTATCCAGAAGCGCTCGCCATCCGTGGCAGCGCGGCCCTGTTCGACCATGTGCAGCAGATGGGCCAGCAGACTGCGGGCGGCCAGGGGCCAGACATGTTCGGGGACGTCTTCGTAGACCTGGGGGACGAGATCTTCGGGCGTGGCCGGCTCGTCGGTGCTCTGGAGGGCCTCTAAGAGCTGGCGGTCACGCTCCCGGCGGTGCTCGATATAATAATCGAGCACTTCTTTGGGCCGGGTGATCGCCCAGCCGTGGGCGGGGAAGATCGTGGGCGGCTGCAGGCTGCGCACCCGCTCGAGGCTGTTCATATAGTCGCCGAGGTGGCCGTTGGGCGGGTTGATGATGATCGTGCCCTTGGAGGCGACCAGATCGCCGGCCAGGATGCTGTCGCTGCGCTTGTGGTGCAAGCACAGGTGGCCGGGGGCGTGGCCCGGCGTGTGAAGGCAGGTCAGCGAGTCGTCGCCGAGATCGATGACCTCGCCGTCGACGAGGCGGCGATCGACGTGCAGGTCTACGCGCTCGGCAGTCTGGGCGTGGGCCCACACCGGCGCGCTATAGGAGTGGACGAGGCCGGCCGCGCCGCCGATATGGTCGGGGTGGTGGTGGGTGAGCACGACCGCCTCGAGGTGTTTTCCCTGCCTGCGCAGCTCGTCGACGGCGCTCTCCACGAGCGCCGCCTGGCTGGGCTCGTCGCTGCCCGGATCGATGATGACGAAGCGCTCGTCGCCGACGATATAGCAGTTGGTATGGGTGGCCGGCGGCAGCGGCGTGGTCTGGAGGGCGAGGATGCGCACACCGCCGACGAGCTCCATCGGGGCGTTGTCTCGGTGCTTCGCGCGGCGGCGATCGAGCGCGGCATACCGCTCGTCGGCGGGCGTGTTGCGGAGCAGCTCCAAGATGGCGACGATCGGAGAAGTCATCAGAGCTTCGCCGCGCGACCATCGCGCGATGGCCTCGGCGGGCTCGACCCACTCTGCCCGGGCGATCTCGGCGGACACCACGTGATGAGGCAGCTCGTCGGCGGCCAGTGATGCGGCTTCGTCTTCGCTCAGGTGAAGCTGGAAGAATTCGGTCACATAGTCGCCGTCGAGCCAGCCGGGGGTGCGCCAGCGGCCGAGGCGCTCGAGCCGGCTCGCGCCGAGCTGGAGCCCCGCCTCGCTCAAATCACCGGGAAGGTGCGCTGCCCCGGCGATGAGGTCGCGGCGGTAGTCATCCCAAGCCCCGAGCGGCGCGCCGGCATCTTGTTCGGGCTCGAAAGCCGGCGAGACAATCCGATCGTCGAGGACCAGGAGCCCGGACTCCTCGAAGAGTTCCCGGAGCGCACAGGCGACGAAGGCGCGTTGGACGTCGAGCTGGTCGGCGGCCACGTCGAGCGGGGTGTGCTCGTCGGCGTCTTCGAGCCGGCCGACGAAGTAGGAGTAAAACCCGGCCAAAAACCCGACCGAGGGCGTGCGCTTGGCCCACAGCACCTCGAGCGACCCGGCGCGCTCGCGGGTGAGCACGACGCCGGCGGTCAGGGTGGTGTCTTCGAGCTTCATGCTGCGTTCCTATTTTGTAGAGGCATTCGCAGAGGTATTCGCAGAGGCATTCGCAGAGGCATTCGCAGCGGAACCAGCGGCGAGTTCGGCCGCGCCCAAGACTCCGGCGTCGTCGCCGAGTTCGGGGAAGCGGATCTCCAGGTCGCGGCGCGCAGCTTCGAGCACCAGCGGGGTGGTCTTGGTGAGCACGCGGCCGCGGAAGTCCTCGAGGTTCTCGAGGATACCGCCCCCCAGCAGCAGCACCGCCGGGTTGAGCAGCGTGCAGGCGTTGGCGAGGACGACGGCCAAATAATCGGTCGACATCTCCCACAATTCATCGAAGGCCTCGCGGCCGTCTGCGGCCAGGCGGTCGGCCACTTTGAGGTCGGCCTGGATCTCCTCGCCGGGGCGAAGCACCTCGTCGAGGGAGTCGCGCTCGGCGATCTCGGCGGCCATCTTCTCGAGGTGCACCCCGCCGGCGTAGGCCTCCACGCAGCCGCGCTCACCGCAGCCGCAAAGCCGGCCGCCGGGCACCACCTTCGAGTGGCCAATCTCGCCCGCTTTGCCGCCCGAGCCGGTGACGAGCCCGCCGTCGATCAAGATCGCCCCGCCGATGCCCGTGCCCACATAGACGGCGAGCGCATTGTCGACATCGCTTACGGCGCCGGCGGCGTGCTCGCCCCATAGGAGCGCGTTGAGATCGTTGGCGATGTGGATATTGAGGGCGCCAAAATCGCTCTCCAGCGTGTCTGCGAGCAAATCGGCGAAGTCCACGTCTCGCCAGCCCAGGTTTGGAGCGTTGATGACGACCTGACCGGCGGCGTCCAACTGCCCGGCGATCCCGACACCCAGGGCATCCAACTCACCGCGCACGACGCCGTGGTGCTCGCATAGGTCGGCCAGCATCTCGCGCATCGTCTCGGCGACCTTTCCGGGCTCACCGGCCCCGCGCACACCTCGTCGGGATTCGCCGAGCACCTGCCAGTCGTCGTCGAAGAGGCTCAGCCGAGCGTTGGTGCCTCCGATGTCGAAGCCGGCGTAATAGGTCATGTGGGGAGCGGGGCTGGGGTTATGTGGTCAGCTTCAATGTGGGTTCGAGGGTGTTGATGGCAACTTTGGTGGGGGTTGGGGGTATGGGTGCCCCTCCCCGCCCGAAGCGTAGCGTAGGGATGGGGAGGATCAAGGAGGGGCATATTCGCCCTCAAAGCTCGTAGCGAAACCCGGTCATCACAAAAAGCTGCCAATTATACCCGACCTGATACTCGCCGGTGTCTTCAGCCGACTCGAAGCCCTCGAAGCGGTCGCGGGTGCTGTCGGGGACGAAGGGGTCCCAGGTGGCCCGAAAGTCGACCGGGATGCTCCAGTCGGTGCCGCCGGGCCAGTCGAAGCCGAGGGCGATGGTCGCGCCCATGTGGGTGGTGGGGGTGGTCTCGAGCGGCTCGGGCTCGGCCGAGGAGTTTCGGTGCTCGACGGTCGCGCCGCTTTGCAGGCCGAGCATCGGCTCGAGGCCAACGCCGACCCGAAAGCCGCCGACGGATTGGCCGTCTCTCAGGTGTACCAGCAGCGGCACGCGCGCGATGGTCGCGTTCAGCGTGACGTAGCGTTGCTCGCCGGTGTCGGTGCGCTCCTCGAAGCCCTCACCGGAGTGGCGGCTAAAGAGCAGGCCACTCTCGAATTCGAGGGTGGCCCCGTGCAGCTCGGCCAGCGGGTAATATACGGCCGCCCCGCCGGTGAAGCCGACGCCGTCGAAGGCCGAGCCGCTCAGCAGCGTGGGCTCTCCGGCCGGGTCGGTCGGCTTGCTCAGCAGGCTCCAATTGGCGCCGACTTTGGCGCCCACGGCCAGGTCCGCAGCCTCGGCGAGGCCGGGCGCAAGGATGAGGGCGACCGCCAGAAAACTGGCGGCGACGACGACTCGATTCGCAGGCATAAACACTCCGACGGGGCGGCTGCGGTGTTAGTCAATTAGCGACGCTCGACATCGACGCTCTCGATGACCACGTCCTCTTTGGGGCGATCGGCGGCGGCGGTAGGCACGCTGCCGATCTCGCGGACCACGTCCATGCCGTCGGCGACTTCGCCGAAGACGGCGTGCTTGCCGTCCAGGTGCGGGGTGGCAGCGAGCGTGATGAAGAATTGGCTGCCGTTGGTATTCGGGCCGGCGTTGGCCATCGACAGCTTGCCGGGCTCGTCGTGGCGCAGATCGGGGTGGAATTCGTCGGCGAATTTATAGCCGGGGCCGCCTCGGCCAGTGCCGGTCGGGTCGCCGCCCTGGAGCATGAAGCCGTCGATGACGCGGTGGAAGATGATCCCGTCGTAGAACGGCTCGTTTTTCTCGGCGCCGGTTCCCGGATCTTTCCAGGTGCGCTTTCCGGTGGCCAGGCCCACGAAGTTCGCGACCGTCTTGGGGGCGCGATCTTCGAAGAGCTTGATGTCGATATCGCCGTGGTTGGTGTGCAGCACCGCGTGCAGCTGGCCTTCGCCGGGAACGTAATCGGAGGGAGTTTCGTCGAATTGTTTGGTCATGGTGGGTCCTGTGTGTTGTTGAGGTTAGCGTTTGAGGCGTAGCATAGAGCTACGCGGGGCGTCTAGTTCGTAGGGTTTGGTATTATGGATCAGGGTCGAGCGGCGACCCTAACCGAGGGTGCGACGGGCAAAAAGCGCCCGTCTTACCCCCGGCTACGGTTTGGTCTCTCGAGAGTCGCACATACAGGCGGATCGAGTTGCCCGCACGGTCGCCACGCTTGGGACCATACCGTACCCGGGGTGGCGGCTGGGAGCGTAGCGACCGAATCCCCTTGGGGTGCACCCACGGTAAACCTCGGACACCACGAATATAACTCTATAGCTCCAACTCCCAATCATACATCACGCCCACGAATACCCCGAAATGAGCGAGGTACTCGCCGTTGTAGCGAAACTCGGCGTTTTGGCCTTGTCCCTCGGCGTCGACGCGCGCCTCGAAGCTCTCGTCCCAGCCCAGATTGTAGCCGGCGCGGATTTCGAAGGGGACGCGGATGTCGCCGAGGTCGAATTCGATGCCGGTGGACAACTGCAGGAGCGTATAACTCGACGGCTCGATGGTGTTTCGATTGGCGTATTGCTCCTCGAATTGCTCGATATTCTGGGGGTCCTGGCCGTCTTCGGGCTCGGAGCGATAGTCGAGGGAGCTGGTCTGCTGGAGGACGAATTCGAAGCCGAGACCGAAAAACGGCTTGACCATGTCGGTCTTGGCGGTGGCCTTGAGCAACAGCGGGATGTGCAGCGCGCTGGTCTCCTGGTCGCTGAGGACGCGGCCGACGTCGTTCTGGTTGATCGATTTGTCGACCCAGCCGGTGGCGTGGTCCAGCGAGTAGAAGAAGCCGGTCTCCAGCCCCACGATCTCCCAGGCGCGCGCCTCGAGCGACAGCCCGAAGCCGGGGCCGACGCCGAAGGCGCCGAAGAACCCGCTGAGATCATCGCGTTGCGGTTGATATTGTTGGATCTGCTGGGGATTCAGCTCGGGGACTTCGGTGACCGCCTGCATCATCGCCCCGCCCTTGAGGCCCACCGATAGGTCGACGGGCACGGGCTCCTGAGCGCCTGCCGTGGCAGGGAGAAGAAAGACGGCGAGGAGAAGACTGGGCAGCAGGTAACGGCAATTCATGGAGACTCCACCGGATACAGCTATGGCATTCATTTGGGGTGTTGATAGCTGAAAATGGGTGGGCCGTCCACCCGAGCCAAGCCGCGGCCCTGCACGGGCGCTGCTTTTTGGGGCTCGACCGGCGATGAGTCGCCGCTGCGCGAGGGGATTAGACGTCGGCGTTGCTTTTCGCCGCCCGCCATTTACGCCACAACACAAACGCCGCAAGCGCCACCACCGGGATGCTCACGAATTGGCTGGTCGACAGGCCCAGGATCTCGCCGCGCTGGTCGGCGCGCACGAACTCCACGCCGAAGCGGGCCACGCCGTAGAGGACGGCGGTGGTCAAAAAGACCTGGCCGTCGAAGAGCTTCTTGGGGCGCACCCAGAAGTAGGCGATCAAAAAGATGCCCAGCGCATAGAACGACGAGATGAGCTGGGTGGGCCACACCGGCAGGCTGGCCTCGATGCCCGAGTGCAACTGCTCGTTGAGAAGTTCGTAGTGGGCGTCGAAGTGATGCTGATAGGCCAGCGAGCCCTCGGGAAACCGGATGCTCACCGCGTCGATGTGGCAGACGTCGCCGAAGCAACATCCGGCCGCCAGGCAGCCCAGACGGCCCATAAATAGGCCCAGCGGGACGCCGTAGCCGCCCAGGTCCAAGATCTTCCAGGCATCCCAGCCGTTCTTGCGGATGATGTACCAACCGCCGGCCGCCGTCGCCAATAGCGAGCCGTAGATGGTCAGGCCGCCGGCCCAGAATTTCAGCCAGCGAAACGGATCTCCCTGCGGGTAGCACTGCCCGTCGGAGATATTGCACACCGCGCCGATCTCCACCCCGCGGTTCTGCTCGGCCAGGCACTCGGCGTTGGACACGCAGGCATCTCCGGAGCTCAACGCGAGCCCCTCGAGGGCAAACGGGTCGGTGATCAGGTGGACATAATCCCAAAAGAAGCCGTCGGCGAGCACATGCATCAGGCGGCCGCCGAGCACCCCCAAGATCAGCATCCAGATGGAGAAGTCGATGAACTTCTGACGGTCGATGCCCCAGCTCGTCGCGTCGCGGTAGGCCAGCCACACCGCGGCCAAAAAGCCGAGGATGATCGCGGCGAAATACGACGAGATGGTGAAGTGGAGCTCGCCTGTGAGGCCGATCCAGGAGCTATCGAAGAGGGTTGGGAACATAGATACTGCAGAGAGTGAGAAAGTAAGAAAGTGAGAGAGTTAGAAGAGGCCACTGCAGTATCTAACTCTCTTACTTTCTCACTATCTTACTATCTTCCTCAACGGGGGCGTAGACTATGCGGCCGTCTCGGGCTTATCGTCTGGCGTCGACTCCTCATCAGCCACTCCACGGAATGCATCGCGGATCAGCTCGATGGCCATCAAGGCCACGCCGACACAGATGAGCGCGTCGGCGATATTGAAGGTCGGCCAGCGGTAGTCGTTGGTATATTTCCAGACGATGAAGTCGACGACGTAGCCGAAGCGTATGCGGTCGATGAAGTTGCCGACCGCGCCGGCGGCGATGAAGCTCAGGCCCCAGACCAGGATCTGCTGCTCCCAGCGCACCCCGTGCAGGATATATAAGATCATGCCCACGGCGATGAGGCTGATGATGATGAAAAACGGCACCCGCCAGGTGTCCTCGCCGTCCGAGAGGAGCCCGAAGGCCGCGCCGGGGTTCTCGGTATATTGAAAGTCCCAATAACCGTCGATGACCACCACCTTGCGGTTGGTGACCTCCAACTGCTGGCCGGGCTCGACCTGCTCGTCGGCGCCCATCGGCACGCCGTCGGCGGTGCGTGTATAGTATTGGGCGATCTGCTCGATCTCGTCGGCGTCGTTGGAGCTAAACTCGGCGGCCAAATACTCCTCGACGGTCTCGCCGGCGTCGTCCTCGTCGACGGTGAGCACGATCGGGTGGTCGACGTAGCCGGGGCGCTGGGTGGCCAGGCGGTCGGAGGCGTACTCCTTCGACCACTGGTCCAGGCCGATACCAATCAGCACCACGAGGAGGAAGAGGACGTATTTTTTAAGATTCGGCTTCATCTATTTTTCCAACTCGGCGACCACCGACTCGCAGCGCTCGCAGATTTCTGTGTCAGTGCCGGGGTCGACCCAATAATTCCAGCAGCGGGGGCATTTTTCGCCCTCGGCAGGCACGACCTCGACGGCGACCGGCTTGTGTCCCGGCACGTCTGCTTCGATCAGGTCGACGCGGCTTACGATGAACAACGCTTCGAGCTGGTCTCGATAATCCCGCAGCAACTCGAAGGTGGCGCCCCTGGCCGTCACTGTGACATGAGCCTCCTGGCTGCTGCCGATCTGGCCGGGCTTCTTCTGCTTTTTAGGGGCGCGCTTTTCCTCGAGGGCGCGTTGGACCTCCTGGCGAACGTCGAGCAGCTTTTCCCACTGCAGCGACAACTCCTCGTCGGCCCACGGGTCGGGCACGTCGGGGAAGTCAGCCAGGAAGACCGACTCCGGGTCGTCGGCGGCGTGCGAGAGATGCTGCCAGACCTCCTCGGAGGTAAACGACAGGATCGGCGCGGTGGCGCGAACCAGCGCTTGCAGCACGCTCCAATAGGCGGTCTGGCCGGAGCGGCGCTCGCGGCTGGCCGGATGCTCACAATACATGCGGTCCTTGGCCACATCCATATAGATATTGGACATGTCCACGGTCATGAACTGCAGCAGCGTGTGGTAGATGGTGTGGAATTGATAGTTCTCGTAGGCCTCCTCGATGCGATCGACGACCTCGGCGGTGCGGTGGAGCACCCACTTGTCGATGTCCTCGAGCTCCTCGTAGCTGACGGCTTGAGACGGCTCGAAGTCGAAGAGGTTGCCGAGCATGAACCGGAAGGTGTTGCGGATCTTGCGGTAGCCGTCGGCGACGCGATCCAAGATCTCGTTGGACAGCGTGATGTCGCCCTTATAGTCGACCGCGGCGACCCACAGCCGCAAGATCTCGGCGCCGTATTCCTGGAGCATCTTCTCGGGCGGCTCGAAGTTTTTGGAGGACTTCGAGTATTTGTGGCCGTCCTCGTCGGTGACGAAGCCGTGGGTCAGGCACGTCTTATAGGGCGCCTCGCCGCGCGTTCCCACGCCGCATAGCAGGCTGGATTGGAACCAGCCGCGGTGCTGGTCGCTGCCCTCGAGGTACAGGTCGGCGACGGTGCCCCAGCCCAGCTCGTTGTCGAGCACGGCCGACCAGGACACGCCCGAGTCGAACCACACGTCGAGGATATCCTGCTCCTTGCGAAAGCTCGTCGAGCCGCACTCCTCGCAGCTCGTGCCCTCGGGCAGCAGGTCGGCGGCGTCGCGGGCAAACCACACGTCGGTGCCGTGCTTCTCGACGAGGTCGGCGACGTGGTCGGCCAGCTCGCGGGTGGCCAGCTCGTGGTCGCACTCCTCGCAATACATGACCGTGATGGGCACGCCCCAGGAGCGCTGGCGGCTGATGCACCAATCGGGCCGGCTGTCGACCATGCCCTGGATGCGCTCTTTGCCCCACGAGGGGACCCAACTGATCTTGTCGATGGCCTCGAGCGCGGCCTCGCGAAGGCGGACGCCTTCCGGATTGCCCGCGCTTTCGGGCTCCATGGCGATGAACCACTGGGTGGTCGCCCGGAAGATGACCGGCTTTTTGGTGCGCCATCCATACGGGTAGCGCGGGATGGTGATGCGGTCGCCGGCCTCGTTGAGCAGCCGGCCGATCTTGGCCAGGTGCTGCGAGATAAATTTATTGGCCGACAGCACGTGGGTGCCGTTGAGGTTCTTCTCGCCGTCGTCGGCTTGGACGACCAGGTCGATGTTGAATTTGGCGTTCTGGTCGACCGGGCAGATGACGTCGAGCTCGTATTGCTGGCCGAGCGCGAAGTCCTCTTGGCCGTGGCCGGGGGCGGTGTGCACACAGCCGGTACCCTGGTCGAGGGTGACGTAATCGGCCGGAAGCAGCGGCGACTCCCGGTCGAGCCAGGCGTGCTCGGCGGCCAGGCCCTTGCTCTGACCGTACTCGCCGACGAGCGCGCGGCCCTCGAATTCTGCCAGCGTCTCGACCTCCGACTCCTCGATGCCGCAGTCTTCGAGCACCGACGCCCGCAGACCCTCGGCCATCACGTAGGCTTCGTCGCCGTGGCCGACGAGCTGGTAGCCCAGGTCGGGGTTGAGCGCGATGGCCAGGTTGGCCGGAAGCGTCCACGGCGTCGTCGTCCAGATGAGCACGTAGACGTCTCGGTCGCCGGCCTCGTCGGCGAGCTCCTCGGGGAGCTGGTCGAAGGGGAACTTCACGTAGACGTGCTCGGTGCGAAACTCGTCGTATTCGACCTCGGCCTCGGCCAGCGCGGTCTGCGCCGCCCAGTCCCAATGGACCGGCTTGAGGCCCCGGTAGACGATGCCCTGCTCGAAGAAGCGGCCGAGCTCGCGCACGGTCGTCGCCTCGTAGTCGTAGGACATCGTCGTATACGGGCGCTCCCAGGCGCCAAAGAGCATCATCCGCTGGAACTCTTCGGCCTGGATATTGACCCATTTATCGGCGTATTCGCGGCAGGCCTTGCGCACCTCTACCTTGGACATATCGCGCTTTTTGTCGCCCAGGTTCTGGTCGACCTTATGCTCGATGGGAAGGCCGTGGCAGTCCCAACCGGGCACGTACTCGCACAGGTACCCGGCGAGGTTGCGGTATTTGACCACGAAATCCTTGAGGGTCTTGTTGAGGATGTGGCCGTGGTGGATGTTGCCGTTTGCATAGGGAGGCCCGTCGTGCAGGATAAACCGCTCGGCGCCCTCGTTCTTTCGTCGCGCAATCATCTCCCTGTAAATATCGTCGCGCTCCCACAGCATAATCTGCTGCTGCTCGCGGTCGGACAGGTTGGCGCGCATCGGGAAGTCGGTCGACGGAAGATTGAGGGTCGCTTTGTAGTCGTTACCCACGGGATTCCTCACTGGTTACGGGTTCTCTGAACCGAAGCGGCGCTCCGGCACGGCCCACCAAACAATTACGTGGCGCCGTCCCTTCCACGGGAGCCCGACCGTCTACCGTAGGATGGGGTATGAGTCCAGCGGCGCGCCACGCCACACACCACCACAATAGGTCAACGAAGGCTCATTCTTCCGCCTTCGCCTGCTTATCCGCCTCCCGCGCAGCAACCAGGTCGACCTTGAGCAGGACTTCCTTGCGGATCAGGTCGTCCGGCTTGCCCTTGTATTTGATGTCGAAGTCGAAGCGGTTGAAGGTGAACTCGGTGGTGGCTTCGAGCTTGTCGTCGGTGTTTTTGACGGCCGCCGGAAACGTCAGCTCATTGGTGACGCCGCGAATAGTGAAATCACCGGTGACCTCGTGGGTGGTGGCCTTCTTTTTTTCGGTCGCCTCGACGGGCTTCTCGACGATCTTTTTGGAGACGAAGCTCGCCTCGGGGTGCTCCTCGACGTGGAAGAAGTCGTCGGATTTCAGGTGCTTGGTGAGCTTTTTGGTGTCCGAGAACACGCTGGTCGTGTCGACCGTAAACTCCATCTTCTCCAATTCGCCGCCGCGCTCATAGAGCGTGCCGCTCCACTCGTTGAAGCCGCCGGTGTGGTCTCCGGTGACCTTCGCGCCGACCCAGCCGATCGAAGATTCCTCGGAGGTGACGGCCAGCTCGCGCAGCTCGGCCTTCTCCTCGTCGGCCTCGTCGGGCTCGTCGTCCTTCTCAGCCTGCTCCTCTTGGGCGTCGTCGCCGACCTTGGCGGCGGCCTTGTCGTCGATCTCGCTCTTACAACCGGCGGCGAATGCCAGGCTCATAACAAGCAGAGTAATCAGTGTTTTGTGCGTCATGTCGGTCTCTCGATGTGTGGATTTTTGTGGTGCGTGAGGTGGTTCGTGCTTTCAACACGCGCACTATCTACGAGACTGGGTCTTAAGGCAAGGCGGCGATAGCCGTCGCGACCTCACAAACCGACCAACCAACATCACGCTGCAACATCCCTCCCCCCCGGGGGAGGTGCCTCGCACGCTGTACAGTGCGAGGCGGTGGGGGGTCCCCACAAACCGGAAAGCCCCATATAGAACATCCCAGCCATCCGGCGCCCCTTTATGCGGCTCGACCGTGCCCGCCGCCTCGCATACAGCGCTCGGCGCCTCCCCCCAGGGGGATGGTTGTTTCCGCTCTTGTGTGACGTGCGGGTTTCTGTGGGTTCATATTAGAACCTCCCAGCTATCCGTCGCCCCCCCCGAGGGGGATGGTTGTTTCAGCTTCTACGCGACATCATGGATTGATGTGGCATCTACTCCCCGGCCTGCAACTGCTCCTCGAGCTGCGGATAACACTGGAAATACGCCTGGCGGTCGCCGGCGCACTCCCACAACTCCTCGCTCCAATGTGCCGCCGTCCACACGAGCACGCCGATGGCGAAGGCGGCTGCCAAAGAGACGACCCAGCCGCCCACGATCCGGCTGCGCCGCCGCAGCTTGGAGCGCAGCGCGAAGACCATCACGCCGCCGGCGGCGAGTCCGCCCAGGTGGGCGGCGTTGTCCATGGGGAGGCTCTCCAAGAAGCCGATGCCCAGGCTCAATACGACCCAGGGGAGCATGCCCACCGTAAACGCCTTGGCGACGCGCTCGGGGAGTTGTTTGCGGTATTTGAGGCCGAAAACCAGCAGCGCGCCGACCAGCCCATAGATCGCCCCGGAGGCGCCTCCGGAGGGCATCTCGGTGAAGACGAAGCTGGCGATGGCGCCGGCGGTGCCGGCGGTCAGGTACAGTAACAAGAAGCGCCGCCAGCCGTAGAACCGCTCGATCATCGGCCCGAGCACATACAGCCCGTAGCCGTTGAAGGCGATGTGCATGATGTCCAGGTGGACGAATTGGCTGCTGATCAACCGCCACCACTGCCCGGCGGCGAGCAATTCGTTGACCTTCATGCCGGTGAACAGCACCAATTGCTCGTTGTTGAAATACGGCGTTTGGATGCCCATGCCGTTTCCCCACAAAAAGGCGGCCACCCAGATGGCCACGTTGACGCCGAGCAGCCACCAGGTGGCCACCACCCGCCGGTTGAGCACGCGCGCCAGGCGCACCTCACGGTCGATGGTGAGCATATACTCGTCGACGTCGTCAGCCGGGCTTTGTGCGGTGATGATCGGCGGTTGGGACTCGTCACTCATCAGCTTCCCAAAGGCTATCGAGATAATCACGGTCGGTTTCGGCGCGCACGATCACCGGGCGGCCGTTGCCGATGGACTCGCGCCGGGTGTGTAATAGGTCGTTCAAATAACGTCTGGCGGCGTTGGCCGCATCGACGATCGAAACATCCTCGACCATCGCGGCGACGAGCGCGCTGGACAATTGGCAGCCGGTGCCGCGAACGTCGGCGTCGACCGTCTCGAGCGGCTCGAGCTTGGTGACTCCGTGCGGGCCGGCGAGCACATCGGAGACCTGCGCGCCGCGCCCGGGCAGGTGGCCGGCCTTGAGCAAGACGTACCTGCAACCGAGCTCGCGCAACTCGACCGCGGCGTCGACGAGCCCATCCTCATCGCCGATCTCGACCTCGAGCAATGCCTCGGCCTCCCTCACGTTGGGCGTGAGCACGTCGACCAGCGGGATAACCCGTTCCTCGAGCGCCTGCAACGTGCCCGGTCGCTGCAAGGAATACGAGCTGCTGCTGGCCATGACCGGGTCGAAGACGATCGGAATGCAATTCGTATCCCTGATGCGCTCGAGTACACCGGCGAGTTCATCGGCGGCGGCGGCGCTTGGGATCATCCCCACTTTGATGCCCCATGGCTCGACGTCCTCGAGCAGCATGACGAGTTGGTCCCACAACAACTGGGCCGAGACCGGCTCGAAGCGCTCGACCTCGGCGGTATTCTGAGCCACGATCGCGGTGATGACCGACAGGCCGTGAAAGCCCCAATCGCGAAAGACTTGCAGATCGGCCTGGATGCCCGCGCCGCCACTGGGGTCGGTGCCTGCGACGGTTATCAGGGAGCGTGTATATGTCATGAGATCCTCTTATGCGGTCGGGTTAATGTTGTGGGGGCAACATAGAGCTAATGGGTGGTTTGGGGCAATGGGGCTTGGGTGTGGGTGGAAGCTGTCCGAGGCCCCCTCCGCATTTTCCGCAACAGTTGCAGCCACTTCCACACTGCAGTACACCTATACCCTGGCAGTTGTTCCACCGCACGGAGACAGCACGTGACCGAGCGCCCGCGCCATCAGATTTATCTCATCCCCGGCTTTTTCGGCTTCGCCGCCCTGGGCGGCATCTCCTATTTTCGCCAGGTCCGACAGACACTGACCGACGTCTTCGTGCGCCGCGGTGAACACGTCGAGATCTTCGGGGTCAAGACCTACCCGACCTCCTCGCTTCGCCACCGCGCCCGCAAATTGATCCTGACGGTGGCTGACAACGGCGGCTTCGAGGAGAACGTCCACCTGCATTTTATCGGCCACTCGACCGGCGCGCTGGACGCGCGGCTGGCGGCCAGCCCGGGCGCCCAGCTCGACCTCGACGAGTACCGCGAGCCGCTGAACCGCAACTTGCAGTCCATCGTGAGCATCTCGGCGCCGCATTACGGCACGCCGGTGGCCAACTTCTTCATCACGCTCTACGGCAAAAACCTGCTGTATTTGGTCACGCTGCTGATCATCGTGGGGCTTTGGCGCCGGCCGGTGAGCATTCTGGGCGGCCTGCTGGGGATGGTCACCAAGATCAACGACCTGCTCGGCCTCGATGAGACGCTCATCCGCCAGGTCACCAATCAGCTCCTCAAGGACTTCAATCCCGCCGTCGAGGCCGAGGTGCGCCAATTTTTGCGCTCCATCCTCGAGGACCAGGGCTCGATGATCCAGCTAACTCCCGAGGGCATGGATCTGTTCAACAGCACCACCCTGGACAACCCGGAGGTGCGCTACATCTCGTACGCCACCGCCGCCCCGCCGCCGCGCGAGGTCATCAAGAAGATCCGGCTGCGCCACGTGCTCACCCCGCTCAACAAGATCTTGTACGGGCTGCTGTGGACGCTGGCCTCACGCGCCCACGCCGGCTACCCGTACCATCCGCCGATCACCGCCGACGATATTATCAAAAAGCGCCCGCTGCCCTTTGCGATCACCGAGTCCACCAGCGACGGCGTCGTCCCCACGCTCAGCCAGATCTGGGGCGAATTTCGCGGCGTGGTGCGCGCCGATCACCTCGACGTCATCGGCCACTACCTGCGCGGGCCCTTCGACGTGCGCGACGGCGCCGATTGGTTCGGCTCGGGGGCCAAATTCAACCGGGAGAGCTTCGAGTGGTTGTGGGAGGATATCGCGGGGGTGATGATTGAGACGGTCAAAGGTGGTGGGGAGTTGGAATCCATGGTTGCTGAGGCCCCCTCCGCCTCGCGCTGAAAAGCGCACGGTCAACCCG
>JBKGZI010000017.1:0-30680 GCA_046545675.1 Persicimonas sp. | reverse complement strand
TATTCCATAATGCCTGATGTAAGATCAGGCTGAAAGAGCGACTTCCGATTTTTAAGTTCTTGAGTCTTTATCCCGTCTTAGGGGTTTCCGGACGGGAACTATTTAGGAACATCAACAGCAAATCAGCGCCTTCAACGCAGCATCGGTCGTCCGTGCTGGCGCCGATGCCGGTTGTCATTGATCAGCTGGCGTTGTTTGACTAGTGTAGCCGATCGTTACGTTGTATTGGGAACATCTACGCCGTCTTTGGGGTTGTACTCTACGTCGGCGCATACTTGCACGGGAGACGATACGATGAGTTTTGAAGACAGAGGCTACGACGGCAGCCACGGCCAGGGGCACAACAACGACTGGAATGACCAGTCCAACGGGGGCGGCTACGCGGCGACCGCCCAGCAGTACCAGGCGGCTCGGACCGCCGGCCAGGTCGGCGTCGACGAGCGCATGGCGTTCATCCGACGCACCTACGCCCACCTCGCCGGGGCGGTCGGATTGTTCCTCCTGCTCGAGGTGCTGCTATTTACCAGCGGCGCCTTCAAGGCGATTCTCCCCCTGATGATCGGCTATAAATATTCTTGGGCGGTGGTCCTGGCCCTGTTCATCGGCGGCGGCATGCTCGCCGAGCGCTGGGCCCTGAACAGCGAGTCCACGGCGATGCAGTACCTGGGCCTGGGCGCCTACAGCACCCTGTGGGCGGTCATCTTCGTGCCCATGATCTACATGGCACTGGCCACGGCGCCCGCGGCGATTCCGTCGGCCGCCGGCGTCACGCTTCTGGTCTTCGGCGGGTTGACCGCCTTTGTCTTCGTGACCAAACAGGACTTCTCATTTCTGCGCACCGCCCTGGTCGTGGCCAGCTTGCTGGCCTTCGGCGGCATCGCCGCGTCGATCTTTTTGGGCTTTCACCTGGGCATCTGGTTCTCGGTCTTCATGGTCGGACTGGCCTCGATCAGCATCCTGTACAACACCTCCAACGTGCTCCACAAATACCGCACCGACCAGCACGTCGGCGCCGCGCTCGGGCTCTTCGCCTCGGTGGCGCTGCTGTTCTGGTATGTGTTGAGCATCTTTATGGGAGAGTGAGGTAGAAGCCAAAACGACAAAAGGCCCTCCGAATCGGAGGGCCTTTTGTCGTTCTTGCTGACTCGAAGCTCAATAACTCGCCAACGAATGCACCTCGTGGCCTTCGAGCTTCTCCCGGCCGCCCAAAAAGTCCAGCTCGATCAAAAAGCCACACTCGACCACGGTCGCTCCGCAACGCTCGACCAGCTCGCAGGTCGCCGCGGCGGTGCCGCCGGTGGCCAGCACGTCGTCGACGACCACGACTCGCGAGGCATCGTCCACGCCGTCGATATGCATCTCGACGCGATCGGTGCCGTACTCGAGCGAGTAGTCCACGCCGTGGCATTCGTGGGGCAGCTTACCCGGCTTGCGCACCAGGCTCAGGCCGACGCCCATCGCGTAGGCCAGCGGCGCGCCGAAGAGGAAGCCGCGGCTCTCGATGGCCACGATATGGTCGATGTCGCGGCCTGCGTAGCGCTCTTTGAAGTGCTCGACGACCTCGGCGAAGAGCTCGGGGTCGTTGAGCAGAGGGGTGATATCCTTGAAGCCGATACCCTCGGTGGGGAAGTCCTGGATCTCGCGAATGCCAGCTTTGATGCGCTCTTCGAACGTACTCATCTTTTTTTACTCCCAAAAAACCAACAATCCAGACCTGGGATGGTCTGGCACCGAAGAACACGGCTCTAGGCGTTGTGAAACCCGCGAAGGCCGTCCCAATGCTGCATTTCTTTGGTGAAGCTATAATCCGTCAGGTCCAGGTGGACCGGCGTGACGCTGATCTTGCCTTCGGAAATGACGTTGCAGTCGCTGCCTGGCAGGTCGTCGAAGCCGAGTTCAGCACCGCCGAGCCAATAATACGGCCGCTTTCGAGGGTCGTGCTTCTCCTCGACGACGCGGCCGTAATTCCTGCGGCCGAGCTTGCACACGACCATATCGGTGTCCGGCCCGGCCTCACGCGGCACGTTGACGTTTAGAAATACCCCGCGTGGAAGCCCGTGCTCGAGGACCTGCTCGGTCAGTCGTCTTGCGGCCGAAGCTGCAACGCTGAAGTCGAGGTCTCGGTAAGCAGCCAAGCTGACCGCGATCGACGGCACGTCGACCAGGGTCGCCTCGATGGCGCCGGCGACCGTGCCGCTATAGATGACGTCGTCGCCCAGGTTTGCGCCGTGATTGATGCCCGAGACGCAGATGTCGACCTTGTCGATCAGGTGATTGAGCGCCACATAGACACAGTCGGTGGGCGTGCCGGAGATGGCGTGGCGGCGCTCGCCGAAATCGCGCACGCGCACGGGCATCCGAAGCGTAATCGCCTGGCTGACCGCGCTCTGCTCGGCCTCGGGGGCGACGACCCAAACCTCACCGAGCTCGCCGAGCGCCTCTTCGAGGGCTTGGATGCCGCGGGCCTGGATGCCGTCGTCATTTGTAATGAGGATGGTGGGGCGGGACACGTGGCCTACTCTTGGTCTTCTTGGTTCTCGCGACGAAGCTTGGAGACCTGCCGCTGGAGCCGGTCGAGCTCGCGCTTCATGGTCCGCAAATCGTCCTGAGTAGCCAGGTTGAACTGCTCGGCAAACTCGGCCTTTTTCTCGTCGAGTTTACTTTTGACCTCGTAGGACGCCTTGAACGCGTTGGCAAAACCCTTCTGGACCTTTTCATTGGCCATCAGTTTTTGCACGGTGGGGTTCTGCATCGCCTTCATCGCCAGGTTCAAAAAGTCGTCTTTCATACTCGCCATCGTCTCGTCCGTGTGTGCGTGACAACTAATCCGAGCCCAACATGGTTCTCCACACAGGGAAAGTCAAGGCTTTCAGGGCCTGCGCGTGCTGCACAACCGGCAGCGTGCGCCGCTAGACGGGCATTCGGAAGGATCCGCCGGTCTCTGCTGTTGAGTTTTTTGGATCTCCGTATAAGCTGTTGCGAAACAGGTTCGCCACTGCGATTTCCTTCATGAATCAGCCCGACAGCAAGTCTAACTCGACCTATAAGAAGGTCGCCGGCATCGGCGCCATTGCGCTAGCCGTGTGCCTATTACTTGGCGCACTCGCGTATTGGCTGGTGGTGCCCGGAGTCGCCGACAAGGTCGTGCGCGACAAACTCGCCGCCGCCGAGGCGAAGTTCGAGCTCGATATCGAGATGCAGGAGGTCTCGACCACCGGCCTCAGCGGCGTCAACCTGGCCGGCTTGAAGGTCACCGATCCTGCCACGGGCAAGCTCGTCGCCGAGGTGGGTAACGTCTCGGCGGCCGTCGATGGCTTCGAGACTCTGATGGGCCGCCGCGAGTTGTCGGCGCTCTCGGTGCGCAGCGCCACCCTCTATGTCCACCGCTACAGCGACGGCTCGACCAATCTGGAGCGGCTGCTCGCCCGACGTGGCGGCGACGAGGGTTCGGCTGACGAGGGTGACGACGCCTCGGGTGACGCATCCGCCACCGACGAGGCCGGCTCCGCGGAGACCGGCGCGTCGTTTCTGCGCCTCTTCGGCGGCCAGTGGCCGGATCTGGGCGTGACCAACGCGCGAGTCGTCCTCAGCGCCGACGACGACGTCGAGCCCTGGCCGGTCTCCGAGCTGGCCACCGAAACGCTCGATCTCGACTCCCACGGCGATGGGGCCGCGCTCGACGCTGAGTTCACAGTCACCGATAGCGGCGCGAGGCCGCGCTGGGCGCTGCCCGAGCGCATCGATATGAGCGCCGAGTTACGCCTTCCGCTGTGGGAGTCGAGCGGGCAGATCGACTTTTCGTCGCCGCTCGAGCTCGTCGATCTCGGCCCCTATCCCTTCCTCCGGGTGGGGATTGGAGGATTTGGGGTGGACTCCGAGCGCACCGTCAGCGCGCGCGGGCTGTCGCTGGGCGTCCAGGGCGATTCGGAGCCGAGCGGGCTCGTGACCGTCGAGCGCGTCGCCGCACGCTTTCGCTCCCTGGATCCGTCCTCCTCGCTCGAGGAGCTGCGACCGCTGGACGTGAGCATCGAACACCCGAAATTGAGCGTGCGCCACGACGCCCAATTTGGCAGCGCGCTCAACGACCTCAACCACCTGGTGCGTGCGCCGTTCGCCGCAAGCATCCGCGGCCGCGCGAAGAATATTGCCACCGAGATTGCCACCAAAGAAGGGCTCGAGATCGAGAAAGAGGAGGACACCGGTGGCGGTCTGATGGCCAAACTCGGCGAGGTCGATTGGACCGACTTTCTGTCCAACAAAGCCCCTCAGAGCGTCAGCGTGACCGGCGCGAGCGTCGAGGTCGAGGATGCCCGGCCGCTCGCGCTGGTGGGCTCGGACCCCGAAGTCTCGCTGCGCGACGGCAGCTTCGAGTTTTCGCATCGGGCGATCCACGGCGAGCTGGTCTTCCGGGGTGGGTTTGGCGCCTTCGCCAACGGTGACCAGTCGCGCGGGTCGGCCCAAGGCGAGCTGCGCTGGAGTTATCGGGACAACGGGCTCGATATGAGCGCCAACGTCGACGCGCTCAGCCTCCCCTGGCTGGTCCAGGTCTTCGACGCCCGCCTGGCCGAGCGAGTGCGCGCCGGCACCCTGAGGGCCAAATTCGATGCGAATCGTGCGGCCGAGAAAACACGCGTCGACCTGTCCGGGCTGGTCTCGGTCGAAGATGCGAACTTCTTCTTGCCGGCGCTCACCGAGGACGCGGTCGAAGACCTCACGACCAGCTACTCGTTTTCGGGTCGCTACGACCCCTCCGAGGCCGTCCCGGAGCCGACCATGCTCGCCAGACGCGCCATCGAAGCCGACGAACCACAGGGTACGGCCGCCGGGAACGCCCCCAAAGCAGGCACTAAGCAGGCCGCCGCCAAGCAAGTCGCCGCCAAGCAAGCCGACGACGAGCAAGCCGACGACGAGCAAGACGCCGACCAGCGGCCGCCCACCCGTGGCGCATTGGTCGTCGAAAGCGGCACGGCCACATTAAATGGCATCGAGGCCGAGTTCCGCCCTGCGCTCTATGGCATCGACGGCTTGGGCCGGCGCCCCGCCCGCTTCGACCTGGCCGTTAAGATGGACAAAGTCGGCGTGCCCGAGCTCTTCGCGGCCGTCCCGGAGGCCATCAAAGGTCCGGTGGCGGGCACCGAGATGACCGGCACCTTTGGCTGGCAACTAGCCCTCGAGGTGCCGCTGTACCGCGCCGGCAAAATGCAGTGGAAGAGCCAGCCGGTGCTCGAGGACTTCGAGCTGGTCAGCATGCCCGAGCAGGTCGACGTGCGAAAGCTGCGAGAGGAGTTCGACGTGACGCTGTACGACCCCGCCATCGAGTGGAAGCGCGAGGTCCACATTCCCGAGATGCGTCCGGTGCCCATCGATCTGCTCGTCGATCATAGCGGTCTGGACGAAGAGGTCTTCATCGAGCGGCGACAAGAACGGGAGTGGCCGCCTCGCTACGCACAAGAGGTTCGGGCGAACCGCCACGAAGAGGATGGCTTCGAGCCGCTCGCCCCCCACCCGCCCCCGTGGGAAGAGCCCGAGCAAACCCTGACGACCCGAGGTTCGGTCTTCGGCATCGGCCAAGACGCCGGCGACAACCCGCCCGACGTGCCCGGCGACGCCGGAACAGCCCGCGATGCCCAGGCGGCTTCACCGCCCCGGCAACAGCGTGACCACCAAGCCGAGCAGGCCGAAGATGCCGAAAAATTCATGGTCATGTGGGAGGACGAGGAAAAAGAGCATCCCTACGGCGAATATACCTACGTGCCGCTGCAATATATCTCGCCGTGGATGATCCGGGCGGCCATGACCACCGAGGACAACTCCTTTTTCAAGCACGGCGGCTTCAACTGGTATGCCCTCAAGGACTCCGTCCAGGACAACCTCGAGGCCGGCGGCTATGTGCGCGGGGCGAGCACGATCTCGATGCAGCTGGTCAAGAATATCTTCCTGTACCGCCAGAAGGTGATGGCCCGTAAGTTCCAGGAGGCCTTCCTGGTGTGGCTGATGGAGGACGTCGTCGACATCCCCAAGGCGCGCATCCTCGAGCTCTACTTCAACGTCATCGAGTACGGCCCGGGGATCTACGGCATCCACGATGCCGCCGTGCACTACTTCGGCAAGCGCCCCGACAAGCTGTCGCTGACCGAGGTCGCCTGGCTGGTCAGCATCGTCCCCAACCCCAAGAAATACCACCTCTACTACGAGCGCGGCCAGATCACCGACGGCTGGTTCCACCGGATGCTGCGCTACGTCCGCATCATGCAGAATCGTGAGCGGGTCACCGAGCTGGAGTATGAGGCGGCCAAAGACGACAAGCCCAGCTTCTATAAGCCGGCCGACGGCGAGCCGCTGATGCGCATCGAGCGCGAGCCCGACGATCTCGACGAGCTCCAAGAGGACGAGACCCAATTCGAGATCCCCGGCCTCAACGACTTCTTCGGCCCTTGATCCGGTACCGCCCGAAGCTTCTCGTTTGATGGACGGCTTTTCGCTCGATAGTCACTTCTCCACTCTCCAGCCAATCTACGGGTTGCCAAGCACCGCCGGCATGCCGCATGCTGATCCTGGTTGAATTTTAGATCCATGCGTTCGTCGCTACGTTTGGAACAATGAAGCACAAGATGCTGTCAATACAGGTGGCGCCCGCGGAATACGCCGATGGCTGCCGGGCATTTCATCATTGAGCCGCACTGATAGTCTCTGTTGGAGCGCGTCGAGCGAGAAAGGCCAAAGATTATGGACCTCAATCAAGGCGACACGGCCGGAGGAGACGCAGCAGACCAGCGCCGCAAGATCTTGGGCCTGGTGCGCAGCGTCGCGCGTCGGATCCGGTTGCAGCGCGCCATGGAGCGGGCGACCTCCGGGGCGCTGGGCTATTTGATGATCATGGCCGTGGCCGTGGTGCTGTACAAGACCACCTGGATCGGCGTCGACAGCCTGGCCGGGCTCGGGCTCGGCCTGCTGGCGTTGCCGGCCGCCTTAGGGCTATGGGGCTGGTTCTCCCACGTCGACCGCGTGGCGCTGGCCCAGCGCATCGACCGAAGCAACGGGCTGCACGACCGGCTGTCCACGGCGCTGAGCCTGCTCGAAGACGGCAAGGACGACGAGTTCGTGCGCGCCCAGATCCGGGACGCGCTTCGCCACAGTCAAGGCGTGGACACCGCCAGCGCGGCGCCGTTTCGCCGGCCCACCGATCTGGTCGCCTTCGGGATCTTTTTGGCCGCCGTCGCCCTGCTCGCCGTCTTCGAGCCTCCCTCGCATGTCCAGCCGCTTCCCGAGCCGCCCCAGATCCGCCACGACCCGGTCCTCGACGAGGCCACCGTGGCGATGGAGCGCGAGCGGCTCGAGGAGATGAAGTCCCAGCTCGAAGAGGTCGAGGACCCGGAGGTCGACGAGCTCGTCGACGAGATCGACGACCTGCTCGACGAGGTCGACAACCGCGAGATCTCCGAGAAGGACTTCCTCGAGCGTATCGACGAGATCGAGGAAGAATTCTTCGACGAGCAGCGCGAGCAGGCATCCCAGGAGCTCACCGACAAGCTCAAAGAGGCCGCCGAGGAGCTCGACGAGGAGGCCGCCGAGGAGCTCGAGGACCAAGAGGAGCTCAAAGAAGCCGTCGACGCCCTCAAGGACGAGGACCTCGCAGAGGCCTCCAAGGCGATGGAGAAGCTCGCCGAGAAGCTCGAGAACAAAGAATTGAGCGACGAGCAGACCGACAAGCTCGCCGATCTCCTGGAGAAATTCGCCGACAAGGTCGACCCCGACGACCCCGAGCTGCAGAAGCTGGCCGAAAAGCACGAGGAGCTCGTCGACAAGCTCTCCAAGAAGTTCGACGCCGACGGCAACCTCTCCGACAGCGACAAAAAGCGGCTCGATCGCGAGAAGGAAAGGCTCTCCGAGATCAAAAGAAAGCAGCGCGAGCAGGCCGACAAAGAGTCGAGCCGCCAGCTCAAGCGGCTGCAGCGCGCCTCCGAGGAGATGGCCAAAAAGCTCGAGAATAAGGACAACGAGCAAGCCCAAAATGGCAAGAAGGGACAGGAAGGTGAGAAGGGAGAAAAAGGCGAGCAGCGAGGCGAAGACCAGGCCCAGAAGGACGGCAAAAAAGGCGATCGCCAGGAACAGGACGGCCAACAGGGTCAACCTGGCGAGAAGCAAGACTCCCAGCAACAAGCCGGCAAGATGGCCGAGGATGCCGCTCGTGAGTTCGACAAGGCCGACGAGCAACAAAAAGGCGATCGGGTTCGCCGCATGGCCCGAAAGCAGCTCGACGAGATGAAGGAGTCGATGCGCCGCTCCAACTCGAAGAGCGGTGGAGAGGGCGGCGAGGAGGCCGAGCGCGGCGAAGATATGAAGGACTTCCTGCGCCGTGCAAAAGGCCAGGAAAAAGACGGCGAAGAGGGCCCGGGCCAACAAGGCGAAGGCAAGAAAGGTGAAGGCCAGCAGCAAGGACAGGCCAAGGGGGACTCGAAGTCCGGCCAAAAGAAGGACGGCAACAAGCCCGGCGGCGGCGACCCTCAGGAGTCCAACCAATACGGCCAGGGCGAAGGTGACCGCAAGCTCGGCGACAAGACCTCGATGGACAGTGACCGCAAAGACACCAAAGTCGACGGTCGCAAAAGCGACGGCGCCAGCAAGTCCGAGATCATCAAAGCAGCCAGCGAGAAGGGATTCGCGACCACTGACTACAAAGACGTGTATGTCGACTACGAATCGGTGGTCGAAGAGGTCATGGACCGCGAGGAAGTCCCCTCCGGCTATCGCTATTATATCAAGCGCTATTTCCAGCTCATCAAACCGCGAGAATGAGCCCCAGGCCCGTTGTCGCCAGCATTATTTCCGAACCAGCATCACCTATTTCACTTCAGAGCATCCGGAGTCTCAAAGCATGGCAACCGAAGCGAAGGCGGCAACCTCGGCGGAGGTCGAAGAACAAGTCGCGCAATTCCAGCGCGACTGCCAGCGCATGAGCGATGAGATCGGCAAGGTGATTGTCGGCCATCGCCCGATCATCAATGGCGTCATCATCACGATGCTCTCGGGCGGAAACGTCCTCCTGGAGGGTGTGCCCGGCCTCGGCAAAACGATGCTGGTGCGCACGCTGTCCGATACGCTGGGGCTGGATTTCTCGCGCATCCAATTCACCCCCGATCTGATGCCCACCGATATTCTGGGCACGGTCATGATCATCGAGGACGAAGACGGCACCAAGCACTTCGAATTCGAGCGCGGCCCAATCTTTGCCAATATCGTACTCGCCGACGAGATCAACCGCGCCACTCCCAAGACCCAGGCGGCGATGCTCGAGGCGATGCAGGAGCGCAGCGTCACGGTGGCCAAGGACACCATGAAGCTCGAGGACCCGTTCTTCGTGCTGGCCACCCAGAACCCGCTGGAGATGGAGGGCACCTATCCTCTGCCGGAGGCGCAGCTAGACCGGTTTTTGTATAAGCTCAATATCGAGTTCCCGTCGCTCGACGAGCTCCATACGATCATGGAGCGCACCACCCAGAGCGACACGCCCGAGGTCGAGAACGTCATCGGCCAAGAGCGGCTCGTCGAGATGAAGAAGTTCGCCCGTCAGGTGCCCGTGGCGCGCCACGTCCAGGACTATGCGCTTCGGCTCCTGCAGGCGACCCACCCCGACAACGAGACCACCCCCGACATCACCAAGCGCTACGTGCGCTTTGGCTCCTCGCCGCGTGGCGCCCAGGCCATCTTGCTGTCGGCGAAGGTACGCGCGCTGTTCGACGGACGCTTCAACGTCTCGTGCGACGATATCCGTGCGTCGGCCATCCCCGCGCTGCGCCACCGAGTGATCCTGAACTTCGAGGGCGAAGCCGAGGGCGTGAAGACCGACGATATTTTGTACGAGATCATCGACACGGTGCCGGAAAACAGAAAGTGAGAAAGTGAGAGAGTGAGAGAGTGAGAAAGTGAGAAAGTAAGAAGAACAGCTCCCCAAGCGACCAAAGCAGATCAATTAAGAGCAGTTGCAGTATCTAACTCTCTCACTTTCTGACTCTCTAACTCTCTTGTGCATAAGGGCGTAAACGGCCGCCGACTAGAAAAGAAACGAGACTGCACATCACGATGCCAAGCAACGAAGATCAATTTGACGACGAGTTTCTCAAGAAGCTCGAGTACCTCTACGTCGTCTCCAAAAAGATCGTCGCCGGCCGCGCCATGGCCGAGCGCAAGACGCGCATCGTGGGCAGCGGGCTGGAGTTCGCCGACCACCGCTCGTACTCGCCGGGCGACGACTTTCGGGGCCTGGACTGGAAGGTCTACGCGCGCACCAACAAGCTTTTCTTGCGGCTCTTCGAGGAGGAAGAAGACCTCTATATCTACTTCTTGCTCGACTGCAGCCGCTCGATGCAGCTCGGCTCGCCGACCAAGTGGGACTACGCCAAGCGGGTGGCCGCGGCGCTGGGCTATATCGGGCTGAGCAATCTGGACCGGGTGAGCATCATTCCATTTTCGAGCCAACTCGACGGCCGGCTGCCGCCGTCTCGGGGCAAGGCGCAGATCTTCAAGATCTTCGACTTTTTGCGCGCGCTCGAGCCGGGAAAGCATACCAGCATGGAGGACGCCTTCTCGACCTTCGTCGCCCAGAATAAGCGCCGGGGCATGGCGGTCGTGCTCAGTGATTTTTATGACCCGGAGGGCTTCGAAGAGGGCCTCAACAAGCTGCGTTATTATAAATTCGAGCCGATCGTCATCCACGTCTACGACGAGCGCGAGCTCACGCCGACGGTGCAAGGCGAGATGCAGCTCGTCGACGTCGAGACCGGCGATATCCGCGAGCTGACGATCACCCCCGAGGTGGTGCGTGAGTATCGCGAAGCGTTCTTCGAATTCAGCCGCGAGCTCGAGGAGTTCTGCACAAAGAAACAGGTGCTCTACTTCCGAGTGCCCATCCAAGAGGCCTTCGACGAGTTGGTCCTGCGCGTCTTTCGAGCCGGGGGCTTCGTCAAATAATGCAATTTACCGGACTACCACTGAATACCATCCTGACGCTGGCCGGCGTGGTCGCCGCGGGCGTGACGGTGCTGTATATCCTCAAGTTGCGAAAGCGGCGCATTAAGGTGCCGTTCTCACACCTGTGGGGGCGCGTTCTGGACAAAAAGCGGCGCCAATCCGACTTTTGGCGGCGTTTTCGGCGGGTGATATCCTGGCTGCTGCATATCTTGATGGTCGCCCTGCTCGCCTTTGCGTTGGCCGACCCGCACCTCGAGGACGAGTCGGTGCGCGGCCGGCATATTCTGCTGCTGGTCGACAACTCGGCCAGTATGGCCGCCACCGATGTCAGCGGCGGCGCCGATCGGCTGGACGTCGCGCGCCAGAAGGCCCTCGAGATCTTGAAGACCGTCGGCCCCGAAGACCGCGTCATGCTGGTCGCCTTCAACGACCAGCTCCAACCGCTGAGCCCGTTCGTGTCCGAGGCGTCCATCCTCGAGCAGCCCATCCGCGAGATCCAGATCGCGGCCACAGGCACCTCCTACGAGGAGGCGCTGGGCTTCGCGGCCGACTCGCTTCGAGACACCGAAAACGGCCACCTCGTGCTGCTAAGCGACGGCTCGGGGGTCGACGAGCAGGACTTGGAGGGCTTCGACTTCGGCGAGAATACCTCGCTGCGACACCACAAGATTGGCGAGAGCGAGGGCAACGTGGCCGTGACCGGCTTCAATGTGCGCCGGTATGTGGCCAACAAGCTCGACTACGAGCTCTTCGTCCAGCTCAAAAATTACTTCGACCGGCCCGTCGAGGCCGAGCTTCAGATCCACGCCGACGGGCGCATGGTCGACACCAAGCCGCTGACCTTGGCGCCCGGCGAGACGCTGCAGCGTTTCTACCCCAGCCAGGCGGTCTCCGGCGAGAAGCTCGAGGCGCGTGTGCGGCTGACCAGCCGCGACGCGCGCGATGTGTTCCCGCTCGACGACCGCGCGTTCGCGATGCTGCCCCCGATCAAAAAAGTACGCGTGCTGGCGGTCTCGGACGGCAATCTCTTCTTGGAGGGCCCGCTTTTGCTCAACGCGAACCTCGAGGTCGAGCGCCTCTCGCCATCCGAGTACACCCCGCAGAGCTCGGAGGGCTATGACCTGACGATCTTCGACGGTATCGCGCCGGCGCTGCCCGAGGAGGGCAACTTCGTCTTCTTCAACCCGCCCAGCGAGAATTCACCGTGGAAGCGGCGCGGCCGCCAAGACGAGCCGATCATCACGGCGGTCAAAAATAGCCACCCGCTGATGCGCTGGATCACCCTCAAAGACCTCAATATCGGCAGCGCCTCGAGCTGGCGCACCGACCGATGGGACACGACCGTGGCCTCCTCGTTCGGCGATCCGCTGATCGTCACGCGCAAGCACGACGGGCTTCATCTGGTGGGGGTCGCCTTCGATATCCGCGACAGCGACCTGCCGCTGCGGGTGGCCTTCCCGGTCTTTATGATCAATATCGTGGACTATTTTACGCTCGACGATGATGACTATATCCCGAATTATACCACCGGCGAGACCTGGTCGGTCCCGATGAGCGACTCGGCCGACGAGGCGTCGCTGACGCTGCCCGACGGCGGTCAATCCGAGGTGCCCATCTATAACGGGCGGGCGATCGTGCCCGGCGAGCAGACTGGCTTTTATACGCTGGAGACGCCCGACGAGAAGCGGACGATCGCCGCCAACCTGTCGAACCTGCGCGAATCGCGCATCGCTCCCGGAGATCTCGAGATGGGCGAAGCGACCATCGAGCGCAGCGTCGACAATATGCTCTTCGAGCGAAGCCGACTGTGGATCTGGGCCGTATTGGCCCTGGTGCTGCTGCTTCTCATCGAATGGGGCACCTACAACCGTCGAGTGACCGTCTAGGACATTGACCGATGATCATCGATCGCAAAAAAGTAGCTGACGGCTTGTTCTGGTTGCTGTTGGTGGCGGCCTGGCTGGCGATGGGCTACGCGTTCTTCAACTACGTGGTCGAGCCCGGCCTGGACGTCATCGCCTTCGAATTCCAGGGGCGAAACGTCGAGATTCTGGCGCCGCTATTCTTCGGCGTCTTGCTCGTCCTGCCGATTTTGTGGCTCGCCCAGCGGTTTACGTTGAGCGACCTGCCGCGCGCTCAGCGCTGGCTGAACGTGATATTGCGCGCGTTGTTTATCTGCGCGCTGGTCGGCGCGCTCGTCCAGGTCGTGCTCACCAGCTTCGAGTCGCGCGTGTCGACCATCTTCTTGGTGGACACCTCCGCCTCAGTGCCCGACTCCGCGCTCGAAGAAGCGCGCGACTCTATCAACCAGGCCCGCGGGGCCGCCGGCGAGCGAGACGAGGTTCGCGTGCTCGCCTTTGCCGGCCACCCTTATAGGGTTGAATTGCCCGAGGAAGGCCCGCTCGAGGCCATCCCACGGGTGGACGACGAGCAAGACGCGCTGCACACCGACGCCGCCGCCGCGCTGCGCATGGCCTACGGGCTATTTCCCCAGGATCATATCAAGCGCGCGGTGGTCATCTCCGATGGAAACGAGACCCGCGGTGACTTTCTGGCCGAGGCCCACCGCGCCAGCGCGTTTGGCATACGATTGTATAATGAGGAGACCGAGATCGAGCCGCGCCCCGAGGTGCTCATCCGCGAGGTGGACGTGCCCGACACGCTCAAGGTCGGCGCGCCGTTCAAGCTCACCGCGCGCGTCTTCTCCAACCACGAGGACGAGGCGACGCTGACCCTGTGGCAAAACGACTTTCGCGACGGCACCAAGAAGGTCGAACTCGAAAGAGGCATCAACGAGGTCACCTTCGAGACGGTCGTCTCCGAGCCGGGTTTCAAGGAGTTCAAGCTCGAGATGAACGTCGACGGCGAGGACTTCTTCGAGGCGAATAACGAGTTCGTCCACAGCGCCAACGTGCGCGGAAAGCCGCGGGTGCTGTATATCGAAGGCGAGATGCGCGCGCGCCACTACCTGCAGCGTGCTCTGAAAAATGAGAACTTCAAGGTCGAGACCCGCGGCGTCCACGGGCTGCCCGACAGCATCGAGGAGTTCGAGAACTTCGATTTGGTGCTCGTCAGCGACCTGCCCGCGACGCATATGTCGACCCGCCAGATGCACCTCATCGACCGCTACGTCAACGAGCTCGGCGGCGGCTTCATCGTCGCCGGCGGCGAGTCCTCCTTTGGACCCGGCGGCTACTATGGCACCGATCTCGAGGAGGTCCTGCCGGTCGAATTCGAGCCCAAAAAGAAGCGCGAGACCCCCAGCCTCGCCCTGATGTTGGTCATCGACAAATCCGGCTCGATGAGCGGCGAGCGCATCGAGCTGGCCAAGGAAGCGGCTAAGGCGACCACCGAGATGTTGCAGCGCAACGACAAGATCGGCGTGACCGCCTTCGACGACGGCATCCAACAGCTCGTGCGCATGCAGAGCGCGGCCAACCGGGTGCGCATCATGGGCGATATCAGCCGGTTGCGCGCCAGCGGAGGCACCAATATCGCCAAGGGGCTGGAGGACGCCTACGAGCAGCTCGCGCTGACGCCGGCCAAGCTCAAACACGTCATCTTGCTGACCGACGGCCACTCCGATCGTGCCGGCATCTTCTCGGAGCTGTTGCCGGCGATGCGCATCGAGGGGATCACCGTCTCGACGGTGGCGATCGGCTCGGAGAGTGCGGGTACCATGCTCGACCAGATCGCCGAGGGCGGCGGCGGGCGTAACTACCACACGACCAACCCGCATAATATCCCGCGGATCTTCATGAAGGAGACATCACAGGTCTCGCGCTCCTCGATGGTCGAGGAGCCGTTCCGGCCGAGCATCGCCAAGCGCGCGCAGGTCCTCGACGGTATCCCGTGGGACCGCGCGCCCTACCTTCTGGGCTATGTGTCCACGCGCGCCAAGGACCAGGCCGAGGTGCTCATGGTCAGCGAATATGGCGAGCCGATCCTGGCCCGGTGGCGCCACGGGCTGGGCAAAGTGGCCGTGTTTACCTCGGACCTCAAAAACCGCTGGGCGGTCCAATGGGTCCGCTGGCCGGGCTACTCGAAGTTCTGGGCGCAGCTCATTCGCGACACGATGCGCACCGACGACCGCATGAACCTGGCGATGCGCACCGAGGTCGTCCAGGGCGAGGCGCAGATCGTCGTCGACGCGGTCGACCAGGACGACCAGTTCATCAATGACCTCGAGTCGACGGTGATGTTGCGCGATCCATCGGGCGACAAGGAGCCCGTCGAGCTCGACCAGACCGCCGCCGGCCGCTACGAGGCGCGCGTCCCGCTGAGCGCTTACGGCTCCTATAGCCTGCAGGCCAAGCACGACAAGGACGGCGACACCATCGGGGTGAGCCTGGGGAGCATCTCCTATCCCTACCCGCGCGAATACCTCTTCCTCGAGCCCAACCGCGAGATGCTGCGCCGGGCGGCCGACATCGCCCGCGGCGAGACCAACCCCGAGGTCGCCACGCTCTTCGACCCGATGGGCGAAGAGGTCAAATACCGCCGCGAGCTGTGGCCCTACTTCCTGATGGCCGCGCTCGGCTTCTTGCTGCTCGACCTTGCCTTTCGGCGCATCCGTCTTTGGGGCAGCACCGACCTCGAGTGGGAAAAGTTCTTCGGCTGAGTTCGATCTGCATTTGAATGTTTGGGGCTCCAGTAGCGTCTGGGCCTATGTGGTGCCATGATGGGGCATCACCTCAGACGTGAAATGTGTGTCTAGTGCAGTAGGCCTGACCGATGAGCAGAATAAACCTCTTAAACATAGCCTCGTTGCTGGCGCTGTCGCTCCTCGCGCTGGTCGCCGGTTGCACCGAGCCCCGCTCTGAGCGCGCCGGGTGCATGAGCGATGACCAGTGCAACGGCGAGCGCATCTGCGATACGAGCGGCCGGTGTGTCGAGCCCTCGGCGCTAGCCGACGCCGGAGCAGACGCCGGAACTGATACGAGCCCGGACGCCAGCCCGGATATTGGCGGCTCCGAGGACGTCGGTGTGGACTCTACGGACACTGGCACGTGCGAGCCCGAGCTGAGCGCGGCGGCCGCCATCGGGACCGCCCCCGGCCCCACCGACAGCTCCATCGCCGCCGAGCCCAGTGACGTAATCCGGCTCGACGGCACCCACAGCGAAGGAGCCATCGATCGGTACGAGTGGAGCGTGCTCGAATTCCCCTACGACGCGACCCACCCTCACCTCGCGCCTGATATCGCCCCCGGCACCACCGGCAAGGCGAGCTTCACCGCCCACGCCATCGGCGACTACGTCATCGAGCTGACCGTCTACGACGACACCGGCTCGCCGGGTTGCGACACCGCCCAGGTCAGCGCCGAGGTGCGCCCGGGCGGCGACGTCTTCGTCGAGCTCGTCTGGGATACCCCCGACGACCCGGATCAAACAGACGACTTCGGCGCCGACCTGGACCTGCACTACAAACATCCCGACGGAGAGTGGGGCTACGAGCCGCTGGACATCTTCTGGTATAATCCGACGGCCGATTGGGGCAGGCGCAACCGCCCCGACGACGACCCCGAGCTGATCCGCGACGACGAGGACGGCGGCGGCCCCGAGTCCATCGAGCACCGCCACCCCGACGATCTGCGTTATGCGGTGGGCGTGTATTATTACGAGGACAACGACTTCGGCCCCAGCGACCTCACCATCCGAGTCTACCTTGACGGCACCCTCGCCCACGAGATTGCCGGCGAGACGATGGACGGCACGGACACCTTCTACGAAGCGCTGACCATCGACGCGGCCAACGGACGTGTCGAGGAGGACGGCGTTCACTACGACGGCTATCCGCCAGAGAATTGACCTCGATCTGAGAGAATCACGATGCGCAATCTATCCCGATGCCTCGCCGCGCTGCTTTTCTTTGCGCTGATGGTGTCGGTCGGCGCGTGCCAAACGGCCGACCGGGGCACATCGAAGCTGAGCGATCCCGACGAGGCAACCGAGCCGACCGAGGCCGAGCCGGCCGTTGCGCAGCAAGCAGAGCCCGGCGCGCTCGAGAACAAAGAAGACGCCGCCGGGTTCGAGCAGGACACCTGCCGGCCGGGGGCTGTGTATCGCTCGATTCGACTCGACGAGGCGGATCCGGCGATCTGCGAGCAGATCTGCAACGACCAGATGCGCTGCATGGCGTTTACCTATATTCGCGCGGGCTACGACGGTGAGAAGCCGCGCTGCGACCTCAAGCACTCGGTGCCCGACGCGCAGCTCGATCAGGAAGAGTGTATCTCGTGGGTCAACCCGCGCGCCGAGCAGCGCATGGCCCAGATGCGCGAGCAGGGCTTCGAGTGGAACGTCGAGCGCCCCGGCGCAGATTTCCGCGACTTCGAGATGGACCGGCCCACCCCCGAGGGCTGCCAGGAGGCGTGCCAAAATCTTCGCGAGTGCGAGGCGTTTACCTACAAGCGCCCCGGCCAGGACGGCCAAAAAGCGCATTGCTACCTCAAAAACCAGGTCCCCGAGCCCGTGGCCGACCGAGAGTGCTGCATCTCCGGGGTGAAATGACTCGAGCGTCGACCTTCTGGACGCATGGGGTCCCAAAGGTTATCATCGCCACATTAGCGCGATGCGGTAGTCCTTGCTTCCTGTGAGTCTTGTGAGCCTGATGCGATACGTTGTCTTTTCAATAGTAGCCGCGATGCTGGTCATGGGTGCAGCTCCCGCCGTGGTGGTGGCCCAGGAGTCCGACGACCAACTCAGCGCCAAGGAGCGAGCCCGTCGAGTCGAGGAGCTCGCCACCCAGGGCGCACGCGCCTACCGATCGGGCGATTTTGACGAGGCGATCACCTCCTTCGAGCGTGCCTATCAGGTCGAACCGGTGCCCAACCTCCTGTATAATATTGCCAAGAGTTACGAGCGCCAGGAGGACTTCGAGAAGGCGGTCGAGTACTATCAGCGATTTATCGTAGCCCCCGAGGTCGACAGCGAGGCGCGCCAGGCGGCGCTCGACCGCATCGATCGGTTGCGGGAAATCACCGACCTCAAGCAAGAAGATATCGACCGCGCCGAGCGCAAGGCGCGAAACTCCGAGGCTGACGGCTCAGCGGCGTCCGAGGAGCCGGATACGCCCGACGAGCCGGCCCCCTCGAACTCGACGGCGCTGTGGACGATGGGTGGGGGAGGCGCTGTCTTGGCCGGTGGAGTCGTCGTCGGACTCATGGCATCGTCGAGCGCCGACGAGGTCAAGACCGCGGACACCTACGAAGAGCGCACGGCCGCACGCGACAGCGCCAAGACCCAGGCGCTCGTCGCCGACGGCCTCTTTGTCACCGGCGCTGCGGTCAGCGCAGTGGGCCTCTATCTTTATTTTTCCGGCGACGATGCAGAGACCGATTCAACGGCTTCGACGACGACCTTCACCCCCTGGATCACCGGCCAGTCGGCCGGCGTCGGCATGAGCCTGGACTTCTAAATGAGTGTTCCTCGCTAAATGAGCGCATCTCGCGAACATCGCCAACGCCTTTACGAGCAACTGGTCGGCCAGAATATCGTCGGTCGATTCGAGATCACCAACCTGCTCGGCTTCGGGGGAATGGGCGCGGTCTACGAGGCCGTCCAGCGCAATATGAAGCGCAGCGTCGCCATCAAGATCATCCCGTCGCACGACCCGACCACGACCGCACGCTTCAAGCGCGAAGCGGTGACCATCAGCCAGCTTCACCACCCCAATACGGTCACCGTCTTCGACTACGGCGAGACCGATCAGGGGATGTTATTTCTGGCCATGGAGATGCTCACCGGGCGCACGCTCTCGGATCTGATCGAGAAAGAGGCCCCGCTCGAGCCGGCCCGGGCCGCTCATATCGCCTCCCAGGTCTGCCGGGCACTGGGCGAGGCCCATAAGAGCGCCATCGTCCACCGCGACATCAAGCCAGACAATATCTTTTTGATCGAGGTCGACGACGACCCCGACTTCGTCAAAGTCCTGGACTTTGGCATCGCCAAGATCGTGCGCGGCGAGGACAACGTCGAGCTGACCGGAACCGGCCGGATCATCGGCACGCCCAAATATATGTCGCCCGAGCAGATCTTGGCCGAGCCCATCGACCATCGCAGCGACCTCTACAGCCTGGGATGCATCCTCTTCGAGATGCTGTGCGGCAACCCGCCCTTCCAGGATTCGAGCACCACGAAGCTGATGCTCGCCCACGCCCATCAGACGCCGCCGACCTTCGCCGAGCGGCTGCCCAACCAGGCGCTGGCGCGCATCCCCGGCCCGCTCGAGCAAGTCGTGCGCCGCGCGCTGTCCAAATCGCCCTCGGAGCGTCAGGCTTCGACGGATATCTTCCGCGCCGAACTCGACGCGGCGCTCGAGGCGAGCGACCGAACCATCGCCGCCGACGCCGCGATGGGCTCCACGCAGGTCCAGACGACGCCGTCTTCTTCCAGCGCCGAGCTGACCGACTCGAGCGACCTGCTCGCCCAGCACTCCTCGCAGACGCTCGCCAAGCTCAACCCGCGCATTCCGGCAGAAGACTCACCGACCGAGCCGGTCGACCGAGACGACGAGGAAGCCGCGGGATCATCGCAGAAGTCCTCGTCGCGCGCGCCCATCATCGTCATCGCGGCGGTGCTGTGCATCATCGCGCTGTTGGCAGGATACCAGATGGTCATCGCTCCAGCCGACGAGGCCGCTTCTGCCGAGGCCGAGATGGTCATCGAGGAGGAGTCGACCGATCCGGCTGAGAAGGCCGAGTCTGACGGAGAGGCCGAGGAGGCCGCCCAAGAAGCGCCGCCCAAAGCCGCCGACGAGGATTCGAAAACACCCGAGACGCTCGAGGTCGAGGTCACCTCCGACCCCACCGGCGCGAGCGTGTTCGCCGATGACAAGCAGCTCGGCAAGACGCCGATGAGCGTCGAGGCCGAGGTGGGCAGCACCCTCGCCTATCGATTTGCGCTCGATGGCCACCGCGACCTCGAGTCCACCCACGAAGTCAGCGCCGAGGACGGCCCCGGACAACTCTTCAAGGTCCTCCTGGACAAAAAAGAGGTGCAGGAGAAGCCGAAGCGACCCAAGCGTACGCGGAAGCCGGTAGCCAAAAAGAAGCCCGAACCCACCGAGAGCCCCGACGAGGAAACGTCGGAACCCGCCGAAGAGCCCGAAGAGCCCAAAGACACCAAGCCGAAGGTCGATATGCTCGACGACCCGGTCATCGACCGGCTCGACGACTAATAGTACAACGTCACTTTCGGCGTGAGTAGCTCTCGGCGAAAGTGACGTTGTACTACTAAGCGCCGGGGACCCGGGCGTGTTCAGAGTTCCAGGTCGGCCGGATCGGGGACGATGCGGGCCTCGGCGGAAGACTCACCGACGATACAGAGGGCGACTTTGCCCTCGGGTGCAGCCCCGGTGTCGACGTCGTCGCACGACGCCTCGCCGTTGTTGAACACGTCGCGCTCGAGTTTTCCGTCGACTTTTGCGGCGATCGCATACGTCGCCGGCTCGAGGTCGAAGCCGAGGATGTTGATCAGGTCGAGCATGGCGTTGCACTCGATGCGGTAGGGCTGGTCGGCGGCGACGTCGAGCGACGACCACTGGTCGGCCTCGGCGTCGAAGCGCCACAGCGCGACGATCTCGTAGCGTGGTCGAGCGGTCGCGTCTTCCTCGCAGATTGGACTCGTCAGGGGCAGGTAGGCCCGGGTGACCCCGTCCCTGAAGTGGTACATGATGGGCGATTCTCGCTCGGCCGGCTCGTCCTTCGGGGCCGCTTCGGGGGGCGACGAGGCCTCTCGGGGTGGAGGCTGGGTCTGTTGGGCATCGGGGGTCGGCGCCGCACTCTGGCACGCCACTGCCACGGCGCATGACGAGATCAGTATCGGTAGAAGTCGTTTCATGAACTCAGCCTAGCACCGCGCGTGCACCAGTCAATACACGTCAATACGCGCGCGCTCACCCTGCTGAGCCCCCTGCCAAGCTGCACGCTTGCCAAACCGATCTGTGTCGCTATATTGCGCCCGGAATTATAGAGCAGCCACCGCTGTCTGTGCGCGTAAGATAGATCGCCCTAATCTGGGTCAGGGAGAACCTTTGGAGCGGTGGACCAAACCAGAGGCGTCACCGGTTGCCCGACCCAACTAAGAGGATTTATATGGCACGTTTGATGTCGAGTACCGAATTGAAAGAGCGAATTGACGGCGAAGAGGAGTTCGTCCTGGTCGATGTAAACGACCCCGAGGACTTCCAAAATGAGCATATCCCGAACGCGGTCAATATCCCGCTTGGGGAGCTGGCCGAGAAGGTCAAGCAGGAGCTCAGCAAGAACCAGCGCATCGTCGTCTACGGCAAGGATCACGACGACGAGTCGTCGAACCGCGCCGCCGATGTACTCGAGGGAATGGGCTACCGCAAAGTCTCCGATTTCGACGGTGGAGTCTACGCGTGGAAACGCGCCGGCTTCCTGACGGAGGGCACAGAGCCCGAAGTCATCGGCTGAGCACTTTGTGCACACAGCCCCACGACACAAAAAAGGGCCGCGCGGATTTTCCGCGCGGCCCTTTTTTTAGTCTTGCGCCTCGGCGCTGAGAGGAACTCAGTCTTCGACGGAGACTTCAGCGCGGAAGAGTTGGACTTCGCCCTCGGTCTCGTAGAGCACCGTGGAGTACTCGCTTCCCGGGGACTCTTCGAGCTCCGCCCAGTCCTCGACGTATTCTTCGGCCTTCTCGGCGGTGCGAAGCGCCACGACGCTCGCCGCGGTGCCCTCTTCTTCCTCGTCACGCGGAGTGCGGTCGTAGCGCACCACCACGTGGACGGTCTCGTCGGTGATATCCGAAGCCTGCAGGTAGGCGCCACCTTCGATGGCTTCGATCTCCATCAAGTCGACGATCTCCTCTCGGCCGTCGTCGAGATGACGCACCACGACGGCTTCGTCGTCGGCCTTGGCGACGATGACCACCTCTTTGGCCGGGTGCTTGCCCTCGTTGACCTTCCCGCGCTTGTCGTGATCAGCGGCCAGAAGATAAATCCGATGCGGTGCGATCCCGCGCGCCTCCAAAAGCCGGTGCAGCCGGTCGTTCTCCTCGATCATGTCGAGGTAGGTCTCCGCGTCGCGGAGATTGGTCGTGCGGAAGACGACCTCGCCGTCTTCGTCGATAATCTTGCAGTGCCGACTGCCACGATCGATGGACAATCCCTTATAACTCTTCTCGCTACCCACGTCTGAACCTCTTTGTAGTGGTACGAAGCAATGTCTGAATGAAATCTCTGGGGAAACTGCGACGGCTGATCATTAGGCCAGACCCTCGCCGGTTGTAAAGAGCCCGCCACGCCTATTCTCGATGGGGGAGCAGACAATCAGGGCATCGCCGGTGCAACACGAGCACATTTTACAACATTCCGGCAGACGTCGAGATCTGAGGGCTCGACACAGCGGTCTGCCTGGCCTGCCTTCCTTTGACGGGGAACCAGCTCGTCCGCAGATTCAGTGGACAACCCTCACGGCATCAACGTCCTGACACCCCGGGGTCGACCAGCTATGGACTGGCTAAATTTTATCATCGGCGAGGCCGCTCAGAGCATCGCGTGGTGGCAGATGTGTATGCGCGCCGCCCTGCTCTTTGTCATCGCGGTCGCCATGATTCGCCTGGGAGGCAGCCGCATCTTCGGCCGTCACGCCGTGCTCGACATCGTGCTGGCGGTCATCTTGGGGTCGAATATCAGCCGCACCATGACTGGCAACGCCCCGTTTGTTCCGGTGGTCATCGCCACCGCGCTGCTGATCGCCTTACACGCGCTGTTGTCGATCCTCGCCCAGCGCAGCCAGGGCATTTCTCGGGCGGTCAAGGGCTCGCCGGTCAAGCTGGCCGAGGGCGGCGAGATCGACTGGGACAAGATGGAGCTGACCGGTGTCGGACTCGGTGACCTCTTCGAGTCGATGCGCAGCCAGGGCAAAAAACCGGACGTCGAAAATATCGACGAGGCCTACCTCGAGCGCAGCGGCGACATCAGCATCATTACCAAGAGATGATTCGGCAATGGGCGCTGATTTGCCCCCTGGCGGGCTTTGACTTTTGGCGGGGGGCGTGCTGCAACATGAAATATAATGGCGATAGCATCTCCCGCCCCGTGCGGCCCGGGAACATTCGCCGCACCCGCCGACATTCATCTATAGCGGGTCCAAAGGATATATGGCTTCCTTCGAGGTTGATCTGGAATGGGTGAGAAGACCGATGTGCGCATCGAGAAGAGTCCCTTTGCTTGGCTAGTTAGCGAACTGAATGCGGTTCTTCGAGCGGGGACGACGGGGCCAGTATGTGCGGGTGCATTAACCGCGCTGGTACTGGCGGCGGGCTGCCATTCACCCTATGAGTCCGGGCTGTCGGACTACGCCGAGGGACGTCATGCCGAGGCCGAGGATCACGTCGAGCAGGGGCTCGACGAGGATCCCGGCGACCCGCAGCTCAATCTACTGATGGCCCAGATCCTCGCCGCGGGCGACGATTATCGCCGCGCCGAGCCCTATGCGACCAGAGCCTTCGACTCCGGCGAGCAGATCGCCGAGGCGGGTCGAACCCTGGGCAAAATCCATTGGGAGCTGGGCCACCCGGTCGACGCCGCCAAGGCATGGAAAGCAGCGCGCCAGGCCGATCCTGACAGCGTGGGTGATACCGACTATCGCCGCGCCCTGGAGGCGGCGATCGCCAACACCATGAATCTGCAGCGATTCGAGCTCGCTCTGGAGCTGCGAGCCGAGCTCGCCGAGATCGACCCGGACCACGCCGAGGCGGGCGAGGAGGCGTTTCGCATCAACCGTGAGGGGCTGGCCAACGCACTCGAGCGCGAAGGCCAATACGAGGAGGCCGTCGAGGTCTTCGCCCAGCTCACCGAGGACTTCCCCGACCGGCCGCGCTACGCGTTGTCATCGGGCCGGCTGATGGTTCAGCTCGATCGTCACGATGAAGCCATCGACGTCTTCACCCGCTATGTCGAGGCAGCGCAATCCGCAGACCGCGTGGCCCGCAACCTGGAGATCGCCCGGCGAGCCGAGCGCCTCGACGCCCCCGAGGTGGCTATCCACTTTCACGAGCGCGGCTTGGAGGCGATGGCCGGCCAGCCCAGCTTTCGGCGCGCCAAGCTCAACCTGACGCTCGCCGGGATGCGCTTCGACCAGGGAGACGAGGAAAAAGGCCGCGAGCATATCGACCAATACCTCAATGATATGACCGAGCTTCGGGGACTGCCGCTGGAGGCCGAGGTCTATATGACCGCCGCCGACGTCGCGCAGGCCCACCAGCAACAGGCTTATGGGCTCGAACTGCTCGAGAGCGGCCTAAAACATGCTCCGCCGAGCTGGAATTTGGCCGAGAAGCTCGCCTCACGGTACGCGAGGCGAGCTCGCACCGCGCAGATGGAGCGCATCCTAAAGACCTACCTGGAGCGTGAAGACGACGCCCACGACGCTCAACTTCGCGTGGCACGCTGGGCGCTCAACCGGCGAAATCACGACCTCGCCCAGCACTTCTTCGAGCGCGCCGTCGAGCACGACGAGGCCGGCGCCGGGACCTGGCTCGAGCTCGCCCGGGTGTACTCGTCGGTGGGCCAGGTCGACAAATTGCAGCACGCACTCGAGACCTACGTCAAACGCTTCGATCAGGACCGCTACGAGCTGCTGGAGGTCGCCTCGATGTACCAGAGCCATCGGCTCTATGAGGAATCCGAAGCCGTGCTCGAGCAGGCTCACAAGGACGATCCGAAGAGCCTGGCGGTCATCGACCGCATGGCGGAGCTGTATACCGAATGGGGGAAACCCTCCAAGCTCCACGATCGGTATCGCCGCTGGCTCAAAGCCCGCGGCAGCGAGGCGGCCGACTATCAGCTTGTCGGCGAGCGCTTTGTGCGTCGCGGACAATCCACCGAAGCTCTGCCCTACCTGCAGACAGCCGCCGAGTCCGGCTCTCATCACGCCTGGCTGCAGATCGCCGACATCTATTCTCGCCAGCGGCGACACCGCGCGATGAAAGAGGCGCTGGCGAATTATAGGCAGCAAGCCCCGGAGTCCGGCGCGACTTACCGCTCGCTGTTGTCGCGCTATCGCAGCGCCGATATGACCCACGAGGCGATCAAGACGCTCGAGAGCCTCATCGAGCTCGAGCCGCAGGTCTTGTCGAACTATCAGCAACTCAGCGACCTCTACTTCAGCCAGGGTCGCGAGCGCGAGGCGATTCGACTCTGGACCGACTACCTGGATAACTCGTCGCGGCCGATGGACACCCTGGAGTCGATCGCGCACCGGTTCGATCGCCGCGGCCAACCCCAGGCCATCCTGAGTCTCTACCATCACCTGCTCGAGCGCGACGACGCCGATCCCCGGCTGTACCGGCTCATCGGTGATACTTATCTTGCAATCGCCTCACGCAGGCAACGCTACCGTGGCAGCGGGCAGCTCCCCCAGGGCGGGGATGATCCGCGAGACAAAGCGCGACATTATTATGACAAATATCTCGAGGCCGCCTCGCCATCGCGCACCGAGTTGCTCGACTTCGCCGACTCGATGCGCAGCCAGAGGATGTGGGACGTGGCCTCCGGGATCTACCAGCGCCTCGCCCGGGGAGAAGCCGACGGCAGCCAGATCTGGTTCAATTATGCCCGCGTGCTCCTCCAGATGGGCGAGGTCGACCGTGCTGAAGAGTTGCTCGAGCGCTACCACACCGAGCGCGGCGAGAAGGTCGGTGACGCCCGATCCATCGCCCAGGCCCTCTTCGAGGTGCAGCGCTACAGCGCCGCCGAGCCATATTTTCGCCAGATGTTCGAGTCCGACCAGCTCACCTATAGCAGCATCGCGTTTCGTAGCCTCGCCCAGATCTACCGGGCCACCGAGCAACCCGAGAAGATCTCGCGGCTTATCACCGAGCACCTCGACAACGCCCAGAACCCGGCCAACGCGCGCCAAGAGATCCTCGCCGAGCTCGCCAACGCGGGCATGTACGAGGAAGCCGCCGATCAGATCGAGCGCATTCGCGCCTTCCAGGGAGAGGTCAGCGGAAGGCAACTGGCGGTCAATCGCTACCGTGCAGGTCAAGATAAACAGGCATGGGAGGCGTTTTCGCAGTGGGCCGATCAACACGCCTATCCCGGCGACGCTTGGGAAGAGGTGGGCAACTTCTATCTATCCGCCGCCGAGGCCGACCGGGCGCGCACAGCCTACGAGAACGGAATTGAGGTCGAGCCGAAGAATGCGCGCCTGCACGTCGCCCACGGCCGCATGCAATTGCTACAGGGCGAAGTCCAGGCGGGTCTCGACGCGCTCGAACGTGCACGCGAGGCGCTGGGCGACGGCCAGCAGATGGAGCTCATCCAGCTCGAGATCCACACGCTCATGGACATCGGCCGCCTCGATCTGGCGCGCGACGCCGCCGAGCGAGCCGCCGACAAGGCCGGCCCCCACCAGCGGGACCGTTTGCTCCGCATCGTGGCCCGCTACGATCTCGCCACCCAGCAGCCGGCCCGGGTCAAACGCACCGTCAACGAGATCGTCCAATCGAACCTATCGCTGCCCGAGCGCGTCGAACTGTTGGTCGACGCCGACTTCCGCGAGGAGGCGGCCAAGCTCATCGAGGACCAATTGGCCAGCGGAGACCCCTATTCGGCGAGCCAAGTGCTCATCGAGCACGCCGATTTGCTGACCAGCCTGGGCGGCTTCGAGCGCCTCGAGCGCGCCCTGCAGCCGCTGCTCGACGAACCGGGCAACGGAATGCGCGTTCGCGCCCAGCTCGGCGAATACCTGGTCAGCCAGGGCGAATATCAGCGCGGCATCCCGCATCTGCGCTGGGCCGTCGGCCAGGGTTATACCAGTTTTCTGCCCAGCCTCGCCCACGCCTACGCCAGCCTCGGCTATCACGATCAGGCCCTGCGGGTGCTCCAACAGCAATTGGAGAGTGCTCAGGGCCCGAACTTCGCCGGTCGCCTCGAGCAGGTCGGCGCACATTTCGAGATGCGCGGCGAGCGCACCCAATTCGTGCGGCTGCTGCGCGTGCTGATGAGCGACGAGCGCTACCGACGCTATGCGGCGCCGCTTTTGGCCGAGTTTTTGGCCGAGGAGGGTCGCCTCGAGGAGTCGATCGACGTGCTCTACGAATCCAGCGACAGCGTCCAGCACCCGCAATCGCCCGACGAAGCTGGAGTCGTGGCGATGGAAGACAACGGCGTCGAGACGACCGCGGGAGTGCTCGAAGCACTCGCCGGTGAGGGTTATGTCGAAGAGGCACGCGGCCTGCTGAGCCGGCTCGACGACGATATGAAGAGCTCGCGGCGAATCCGCGACCTCGAGCTGCGCCTGGCCGCGGCGGTGCGACCCGAGGAAGCCGCCGAGCTCGCCCGCGAGCGGGTTGCCGACCTGGGCACCTCCGAAGAGGACAATAACCGCCGCCTCGAGGTCGCCGAGATGCTCCACCAGCGAGGCGCCTACAAGTTGGCCGACGAGATCGCAGCCCCCGGGCTGTCCAATCCAGCGCGCAGCGTCGGCGCTCAGGCTGCCTCCTTCCTGCTACGCAACGCCTTCACCGCCGACGATACCGGTCGGCTCGAAGAGGTCGTCACGCGTCATCTGGAGCAGTCTGACGACAAAGTCGCGACCCGAGGCCGCCTGGCCGATCATTTCCGCCAACTGGGCCTGGACGCTCGCGCCTCACGCACGGCCGGCGAAGTCAGCCGTGCGGTACCCGTCCCCGAGCACATCCGCGAGGCCAACGAGATGGCACGGACGGCGGGCGACGCCGACGCGCTCGGCGAGTCCCTCGAGCTCTACCTGCGCGTCTCGGAGCAACCGGTCGACGAGCTCGCCCAGACCACCGACCAGATCGCCGGCCAGCAGGAATACGAGCTGACCGAGCTGATGCTCGAACCCCTCATGAGGGTCCGCCCGGCGGCGTGGCAGACCCGCTTTCTCGAAATCGAGACGAACTTCCGCCGCGGCCGTGTCGAGCGCGGCCGCGAGCAACTCGTCGAGTTGCTCGATTTTGTCGAGTGGGACTCCTACGCCATCGAGCGCGTCCTGGATCGGCTCAACCGCGCCGGGCTCTACGTCGAGGGGGGGCGCTTCCTGGCCGAGAAGCTCGAGGAGCGACCGCTCACCCGGCGCAGCCATCTTCACCTTGGCATCGCGTTGCGAGAGCTCGGCTTCGAAGAGCAGGCTCGCGAGCATTTCGACGCCTTTGTCGACGCCAGCTCCGACTCGGCCCTGGCAGCGACCATTATTGCCGGCGAGATGACCGACCGCGAGCAATTGGATACCGCACGACATTATGCCGACCTGAGCCTGCAGGAGCGCCCGGAGAGCCCCGAGCCCCGTTATTATAGGGGGCTGGCGCGGCTTCGAGCCGGTGATGTCGAGGGGGCACAGCGCGACCTGGAAGAATCGGTCGGGCCGGGTATGAACCGGCAGGTCGCCCTTCAAAAGGCTGCCGTCCACGCGCTGAAGGCCGGCGAGGACGACGCCGCCGACGAGTTGCTCGACGAGCTGCTCGCCACCGCCTCACCGCTGGATCCGAGCTTTCCGGTCCAGCTTGCGATCTACAGCTTTACGCAGGCGGAGCGAGGCGAGCGCGGCATTCGCTACTTCGAGGAGCGCTTCCCCGACATCACCAACGGCGACGGCGTCCTCGGCCGTCGGCTGGTGCAGCACGTCGCCCAGCTCTACGAGACCGGCGGTGACCACCCGCGCGCCTACGAGACCTACGAGAAGGCGATCGACGACCTGCTCGTTCGTGACGGCAGCACCGACACGTTGGTCACCTATATGAACAATCTGGCGTATACGTTCTCGACCACCGACCGCCACATCGAGCGCGGCTTAGACCTGGTGCGCCGAGCTATCGCGGCGACGCCCTCGCGAAGCCCCAGTTACCTGGATACCCTGGGCTGGCTGTATTATCGGCAGGGGGATATCGAGGAGGCCGCGGCGCTGGTCAACGGAGCGCTTCGCACGAGCGCAGCCCGCGGCGGATTGGGAGAGTTGGTCGAGCACCTGGCGGTGTTGCGCAGGCTGCAAGGTCGTCATAGTGAAGCGAATTGGCTCGAAATCCAGCTCCATTCACTCCAGTAGACGAGCGCTCGAATAAATCGGGCGCAAGCTCTACGTGAGCGCGCTCAATTGGCCAATTCGATATCGCTGCGCCCGGAGATGTCGAACTCCTCGCCGTCGAAGGGGATGTCGATCTCGGCGGCGCTCACCGGCTGGGAAGACTCGAGGGCTTCGATGAGCCGGCGGATGGTCTTTCGCCGGCGCGAGCCGCAGGCGCGGTTGACGATGAGCTTGAGCGAAGCGTGACCGAGGGCTTCGACGGCGCGAAACCCGTGGCTGACCATGATCTCGGGCTCGACCAACCGGTCGACGTACCCGTCGGCCAACCCCAACAGACACGCCGTCACACTATCTGCGACCGGCACCACGTTGACCGCCATGCCGCGCGAGGCGAAGACCTCACGGGTAAAGTTGGGAAGCGGCGTGGCGATGCGGATCAGCGGCCTGGCCGACAGCGAGGCGATGGTCTCGCCTTTGGGGGCGGCGAGCACCAGCGGGTATTTGGCGAAGGGAAACGAAAACGGACGCCAGACCTGAATGCCGTTCTCGCGGATCAGATCCGTGCTCATCACACCCATATCGGCGATGCCGTGCTCGACGTAGGTGCCCACGTCTGCAGGATCGATACAAAAGATCTCGAACTCCTCGTCGACCTCCAGCGGGTTGTCGACCCGGTGGAGGCCGGGACCAATAGGGCACGGCAACTCGAAGCCGCATGCGCGCAGATGCGCACAGATGGCGTCGAGGTCGTCACTTTTCGGTAGCGCTATTCGCAGTCGCTGAGCTTGATTCATCGATCGCTCTCGAGAGGTACGAATGGAAATCACTCCTGGGGTCTGCTGACCACTCGGGCCGCGCGGTTTTTCCGCCGGCGCTCGAGGGCAGCATGCAGTCCTTTGACCGGGTCGGAGGGGTCGACGTAGATGGCGTCTTTGCCATTGGCACGCCGGAGGCTATGGGGCCGAGAGGCGTGCAAAAACTCGACGATGGTCTCCAGCGAAAAGGAGAAACCCACCGCCGGGCTCGGCTGGCCGAAGCGTCCGATGAGGTCGTCGTAACGCCCTCCCCGCCCGATCTCTCGGCCAACCCCTTCGGCGACTACATTAAAGCCCATTCCCGTATAATAGCTGGCCCCGCCGAGTTCGCCCAGGTCGAGACGAACATTTGCGGCATAGCCCAGCTCGTCGATGGTGCGTTCGAGTGCCCTGAGGTAATCGAGGCGCTCGAGCACTTTGACGTGGGTGGCCAGCAACTCACGGATGGTGTCGAGCTGCTCGGCGCCGTCGCGCAACTCACTGAGCACGGCCAACGCCTCGACGTAGACCTCGCGGGCGCCGAGACCGGTCAAGATCTCGCGCACGGCGTCCGGGTCGCGGGCAATGATCGCCCGGCGCACCTCGTCTCGGATGCGGCTGGGCGCGCCGGTGGCGCTGAGCAGAAGCTTGGCGGTGCGATGGTCGGCCACGTTGATCTGGTAATTTTCGAGGCCGAGCTCTTCGAGGACCTCTCGGGCGACCAGGAGCACCTCGACGTCGGCGACCAGGCCGCGCGCGCCGATCAACTCGATGCCCAATTGGCTGCTCTCGAGCTGGTCGCCGGTCAGCGAGCGCTCGATATGGACCACGTTATTGGCGTAGCTCAACCGCAGCGGCAACGCGGTGCCCTGCAACTGGTAGGCGTAGACCTTGGCGA
>JBKGZI010000016.1:0-30892 GCA_046545675.1 Persicimonas sp. | reverse complement strand
TCCAGCCGAGTCGCCACCCGGCGACTCGGCGAGACGCACCCCCAGAGAGGGTCGCGGCTCGACTACGCTCAAAAACAAACGTGGCGGGTGTCCGGGATGTCGCAATCAGGGCATGGCGGGTGTCCGGCGCTCTCTGCGGGTGCGCCTCATCGGCCGCGCCTACGGCGCACCCGATGACGGCTTACCCGCAGCTATGGTTTGGATCCCGCACGAAACCACCTCACGGCTCGATCGGGCACAAAACCGCACCACCCGAATGATCACGCCGGCCACGAAACCAAACCATAACTGGGGGTAAGTCCAGCCGAGTCGCCACCCGGCGACTCGGCGAGACGCACCCCCAGAGAGGGTCGCCGCTCACGTATCTCCAGACGAGAAAACGTACCGCCCCATAATTATCAAGCTATTCGATCCAGCCGGTATCAGCGCGAACCCAATCATCCTCGGCGGGCATTTCCAGATCCGAAGCCACGAGCGGCACCTCCAAAAACTCTTCAAATATCTCCAAGAATCGCTCCCGGAAACCCTCCAGGTCGACTTCGCCGTCGCCGCAATAATCGGCCAGCCGGGCGATCGGCGCGTTGGGCATGCCGCAGGCGACGATCATCGAGAATCCGATCATCTCGTTGACCAGGTTCATGGCCACGCCGTGGGTGGTCACGCCGCGCTGGACGCGCATGCCGACGCTGGCGATCTTGCGGGGCGGTTCCTCGTCGGTGGTCCACAGGCCGGGGTGGTCGGGGTCGTAGGCGGACGCGACGCCGTATTCGGCGACGGTGTCGGCCAGGCAGGCGGCCATGCCGCGGATGAGGTCGACCACGCCCATTTGGAGCGCTTCGAGTTGGATGATGGGATAGACGACCAGTTGGCCGGGCTCGTGGTAGGTGGCCTCGCCGCCGCGGTCGATTTTGAAGACCTCGACTCCTTCCTCGGTCAACCAGCGGTGGTTGACCAGGTCCTCGAAGCTGCCGCGTTTGCCCAGGGTCACCGTCTTGGGGTGCTCGAGGGCGAGCACGTAGCCGATGAAGTCGTCGTCGGGAGCGCGGCTGCGCAGGCGCTCGCGCAGGTCCATCTGCAGCGCGAGCGCCTGGCCGTAAGGCACCGTCCCCAGTCTCAGGAGGCGGAGCTTTTTGCTCATGACTTGAGCATGTCGATGAAGGCGGTATCGACCATCAGAATCGGGGTCGTATAGGCCTGAACGCCGATGCCGTGCTTGATGAGCAGCTCCACGAAGGTCTCGCGGTCGATGAGCGTGATCGGCGCCTTGTCGTCCTGACGGCTCTCGGTGACTGCTTTGTTGCTGATATCACCCAGGTGGATGATCAGGCCTTCGGCGGCCGAGTAATGATGCAGGGTCTCGCGAAGGGCGCTGACGGCGTCGGAGCCGAGCTCGTCTTCGCCCTCGAGGGTGACCTGGATGCATACGCGCACGTCGGCCAGTCCCTGGCGCCAATCGGCGGTGAAGTAGACATCACCGCTCGAGGAGCGCTTGGAGACCTTGATATTCTGGTAGCCGAGCCGCTCGAGCAGGGTCAGCGCGATATGCTCGAGGGCCTCGTCCTGGACGTCGATGAGCGCCTCGCCGAGGTGCTCGAGGGTGTCCTGGCGAATCTCCTCGGAGAGGCTCAGGATGGTCTGCTCTTTTTGGATGGCCGCGTCGGGCAGGCTCCACTCGCTGAGTCCCCAATTTTGCTTGTCGTAGCGGGTGAACAACTCGCGGTGGCCGCGCTGGTGGCGGATCTGGTTGTCGTTGGCCAGCGCTGCGCGCACTGTGGCGGCGGCGTCGTGGGTGTGGAATTTGACCAGCTTGCGGTTGAAGATCTCGTCGGCCAGCGTCTGGATGTCCATCGGCTTGGTGTCGCCGTCTTGGAGCACCGTGTAGGCGGCCTCGGCGATGCCGTCGAGGCGAACCGGGCCGGCCTCGAGATGCTTGGTCGGGCTAGACAGGATCTCGACCGCGCCGGTGCGCTGCTTCGACTTGCCCTTCGAGGCGCGCGAGCGGCTGCTGCGCCGGCCGTTGTTCTGGTCGTTTTTGCTGCGGCGATTGCCGTTGGCGTCTTGGCTGCGGCGGTTGCCCTTGGTGCTGCGCTTGTTGCCGTTGGAGCTCTTGGAGCTCTTAGAGCCGCCGGAGCGGCGCGACCCTCGAGCGCGGCGTCGGCCGCCGGAGCCCTTGCTGCTTTTCTGGTTCTTGCTGCGCCTATTGCCTTTGCTGCGCTTATTGCCCTTGCTCCTATTGCCCTTGCTCCTATTGCCCTTGCTTCTATTGCCCTTGCTGCCTTTATTGCGCTTATTGCCGTTGCTTCTTTTTCCGTCTCTGCGCGAGCGGCGGCGCCGGCGCTTGGGTTCGTCGTCGGAGTCGTCTTCGTCGCGCGCGTCTTTGGTCTCGGCTTGCTCGGCCTGCTGGTTGTCCGAGGGCTCGGGGCGCGAGCTGCGGCGCCTCTTTTCCTTTTCCTCGCGTTCTTTGGCTTTTTCGTTGAGCGTGTCCATCTCGCCTTCGCGGATGGTGTACACGCCCGGGCGGGTCTCGACGATGACCGACTTTCCCTGGCGCTTGATCTCCTGGGTCAGGCGGCTGGACATCGTGTCGCCGGGTGCTTTCCCAACATGTGAGAGAAGATTGTCGCGCACGGCGACTTCGGTGATCTTCTTGTAGTGAAGGGGACGGCCGGTACGGCGAAGGACTTCAACAGCGGCTTCGAAAAACGTCATCTTTGGGCTCCTCGTTCGTGGCGAGGGCCTTTCAACTCCGCAACCGGAAGCACCAGTCTCGGATACACCACGCCCGTGTCGATCTCGCGATCGGTAGGGTCTCACTCCGCTGCCCGACGCTTTCAAACACCGGATCGGTCGTGTGGGTGGTCCAAATCATGGGCACTCGAAAATCAGTTGCGCCTGCCGAGCAATACCGCCGGTGTGGTTCGGGGTCGAAGCTTATACACCCTTTATGAACCACCGAGCGAAGCCGACCGGCCAAAGCCGAGCGACCCAACGGCGGCAACATGCAGGAGGGCAAAGCTCCGTCGCATCTGCCTGCGCAAAAAAACTCGTCCGGTTCCTTATCCGTCGACCTCGGTGCGCCGAGCCAACTGGCACTCAGCGCAGAATCGGGAGCGACGGTGGAACTGAAAGTCCTCTGTGAACTGTCGGGCGGCGCGGCACCACAGGTGCTCACGCACCGCCAATAAAATGTCTTATTCGTTCGCGACGGCAGGTGCGCTGCGCGACACATCTTCTGAGGATGAGGCGCGCTCATCACGATGGACCGTCTGACTCGGTGACGCCTCAACGTGTCCCGGCGTCTGTCCGAGGGCTTCGTTCAGAAAACTCACTCTCCAGGCGATCCATTCCTGCCATTTTCGTATTCTCGATATACCACCTGCCCCCGGACGGTTCAAATAAGCAGCGCCGCCCGAGGCGCATTCGGTGATACCGAGGATGCGGTTTGTCGGCTTGAATCCGCCGCTGAGTATGCCCAGCGGCAGCGCCGGCTATCCGGCTTAGCTGGAGCTCGTGGAGCCTTTGAGGGCTTCCGCGGTCTCCGCGGTCTTCTCTTCGCTCTCTTCGGACTCGTCGGTCTCCGTCTCACCTTTGGCGCCGGCGGCTTCTTTCTCGTCGCTGGTGGACAGGTTGTAGCGCTTCATGAAGCGATCGACGCGGCCTTCGGTGTCGACCAGCTTCTGCTTGCCGGTATAGAAGGGATGCGAAAACGCGCTGATGTCCAGCGGGACGACGTAGTGCTCGACGCCGTCGACGTCGCGGGTCTTCTTGGAGGTGATCGTCGATCGGGTCACGATCTCGTGCTCGCCGTCTTTGAAGATGACCGGGTGATAATCGGGGTGGGCTTGTTCTTTCATGACTTCTTTCCTCGAATCTATGATTGAAACCTGTAGGGTCGTCTAAGCCTATATTCAGAGGCGACGTTTCATAACCAATTGTTGGCGAAGTTTCAAGGGGTGTGGAACGCACAATATTTCCACTCGAAGAAGGGCCCGGGGCCAAATCACTCGGCGATCAGCCGTGAACGTCCACGTTCACGGGTTGCCCCACCGAGAGGGTTGCGCTTGATCGGTAAGGGTTAGCAAAAGTGCCGCAGACCGGATGGTCACCTTCGCCCGGAATGCCGCCCCCCTCCCCACAGTTGACGCAACAGGCCCCTGCATGCCAGAGCAACCCCATGAGCCAACCCACCCACGACATCGAGCAACTCGGCTGGACCGACGACGTCCACGCGCGTCTGTGCGAGGCCGTCGACCGCTCCTTGGCTACGGCCGAGACGCCCGTGGCCGTCTTCGATTTCGACAATACCTGCATCTTTCACGATATCGGCGAGCTCTTCTCGCATTATCTCATCGACGAGATGGCGTATCGCTACGATCTGGATGCTTTTTGGGGGCTGGTCGACCCGAGAGACGGGCGCGATCATATCCGCGGGTTGACCGAAGATTTGCTCGCAATGAGTCCGCAGAGGCGATTTGAGTCACCGCTGTACACAGAGTATCTGGCCGAAATGGGCGCGATTTACGAACGAAAATATCACCGTGAGGGTGCCTCGTCGTGCTACGACTGGGCGGTGCGGCTGCATGTGGGGATGAGCCCGTCGGAGATCCGCGACAAGACCGTCGAGGCGATCCGGCGTGAGGTGGGCCGCGACATTGGCCTCGAGATTCGGACGACGCGGCGCGACGAGCAGATCGAGATCCAGCGCGGCCTTCGAATTCACCGCGAATTCCGCCAGATCATCGCCGCGCTCGACAGACTCGGCTTCGAGGTTTGGGTCGTCTCGGCGACGAACCAGTGGAGCGTGGAGACCTTCGCCGAGCTCGAATTCGGCGTGCCCAGACACCGCGTGCTGGGCAATCGGGTCGCCGCCGGAGACACCGGCCTGCTCACCGACCGCACGCTGAGCCCCGTGCTCTACCGCCAGGGAAAGGCCGAGATCATCGACCGGGAGATCGGCCGGCGCCCGGCGCTGGTCTTCGGCGATTCGATGACCGACTTCGAGATGATGTGCCAGGCCACGCAGCTCGCCGTGCTCATCGACTGTGGCTCGGATGCGCTTCGCACGCGGGCCCGTCAGAAGGGCTGGGCGATCCAGCCGCAGGGCGTGCTGACCTGCACCAGCGAGTTGAGGTGCCGATGAGTCGCCAGAAACCCCAGATTATTGGCGTCGACGCCGATCAGCCCTCGGCCGAGGCGCTCGAGCCGGCCGCCCAGGCGCTTCGAAGCGGGCGCCTGGTCGCGTTTCCGACCGAGACGGTCTACGGCCTCGGCGCCAACGCACTCGATGAAGCCGCCGTCGGGCGCATCTTCGCGGCCAAGGCCCGCCCGGCCACCAACCCGCTGATCGTGCATATCGCCGACCTCGCCGAGGTCGACGAGATCGTCGCCGACTGGCCGGCGCTGGCTACCAAACTCGCCGATGCGTTTTGGCCCGGCCCGCTCACCCTCGTGTTGCCCAGGCGGGCTGGGGTGCCCGCCTCGGTGACCGCCTCGCTCGATACCGTCGCCGTGCGCATGCCCGCCCATCCGGTGGCGCTCGAGCTGATCCGCCAGGCCGGGGTGCCCGTGGCCGCGCCCAGCGCAAATCGCTACACCGAGGTCTCGCCAACACGCGCCGAGCACGTGCTCGACAGCCTCGGCGAGGCTGTCGACATCATCGTCGACGCCGGGCCCACCAAGGTGGGCGTAGAGTCGACCGTCTTGTCGCTTGTGGGTGAGCGCCCGGAGATTCTGCGAGCGGGCATGGTGACCTGTGAAGATATCGCCAAGGTCGCCCCGCGGGTCGTCTACGCCGGGCCGATTCAACCTGACGAGCAGGCCAGCCGCCCCTCACCCGGGCTGGCCCGAAAGCATTACGCGCCCCGCGCCGACTTGCGCGTGATCGACGATATCGACACGCTCCTCGCGCTGGTGGGAGCCGCAGAGAGTGCGGCCTGGGTGGTGGTGGAGCTGTTCGAGGGCACCGGCCCTCGGGGGCCGGTCGTCGTCATGGGAGATGACCCGGACGCCTACGCCGAGAAGCTTTACGACGTGCTTCGCGATCTCGACAAGCGCGGCGTCGACACGATCCTCGTCGAGCAGCCGCCCCAGGGTGGGCGCTGGCGCGCCATCCACGACCGGCTCAGCCGAGCGGCGACGTGACCACGTGCGACGGCCCTTCCTCGAGGGCCGCCAAGAACTCGTTTTCGTCCATCTCCAGCGCGCTCGCGCCGCTGGCGTATTGGAGCAGGCCGGCGTTGTCGTAATGCTCGAGCATACGCTCACTCATCAGCCCGATCTGGCGCAGATTGGGGATCAGCCGCGAGAACATCACCGTTCGAAACTCGTGCATGCCGGGCATCGCGGTGACCATCTCTCGCCACTCTTTGCGGGTGAGTTTGTGGGCGAACCACTCCTCGTAGACCTCCCAGAGCATAAAGCGATTTTGCATCAGGAGCGCGATCTCGAAGACCCAATCCTCGCGCTCCTGTCGCTCCTTGTCGCTGAGCCTATGTTTGATGTGGTCGCCCAAGGCGAGCACCCCGTAGTGCACGTGGCGGGCCTCATCGAGGATGATATAGCGCAGCATCTGCTTCAAAAGCGGCTCTTGGGTAACCCGGTACAACATGCCGAAGGCGCCCAAGGCCAGCCCCTCGACCATGATCTGCATGCCCAAAAACTTCATATCCCAGCGCGAATCGGTCATCAGCGAGTCGATGATCGTAAAGAGATTGTCGTTGATGACGTAGAGCTTCTCGAGCTTCTGGTCGATATAGCGGTGGAAGCTCTCGACGTGGCGGCCCTCGTCCATGACCTGGGTGGCGCCGTACAGCTTGCCGTCGACCCACTCGATGGACTCGGTGACCTGGGCGGAGGCGTAGAGCGCCCCCTGCTCGCCGTGCAAAAACTGCGAGAGCATCCAGGCGGCGACGTCGTGTTTGAAGTGGCGGGTCTCCTTGACCGACAGGTGGATGCCGTGGTCCTCGGCCATCGATAGATCGAAGAAGCCGTCGGGCAGCACGGGCCGCTCGGGGTTCATCGGGTCGACGTCGATATCCCAGTCGACGTCGACCTCCGAGTCCCACTGGTTTTGCTTGGCCCGCGAGTAGAGCTCGCGCATCTCGGGGAAGTCGGAGCTATAATCCCAGTCGAAGCGCGCCGCGTGCGCAGCCGGCATGTCGGTAGACTTATCGCGCCGGCCGAGCTGCAGGATGAAGCCGCGGTTAAACGACGGGATCAGATTGCTGAGCACGCTGGGGTTTTTGACCTCCCGTAAGATGCTCAACGCCTCGAGCAGGGGCTCGATCTTGGTGCGCACCCGCCGGGGCATCAGGCTGGTCATGCGTTCGATATGCTCCATCATCTGGGCCTCCGCGGCTCAATAGCACTGCAGAAAATGATCGACTCGAAGTACAGTTACAGAAATCTCGTACGGTTGGCGCTGTTTGCGCCCAAACGGGCCATCGTTGCCAATAGGCTGGAGGCTTGTGGTGTGGGGCTTGAGGTCGCCTTTCCCCAAGCCTCAAGCCCCAAGCCCGAGCCAGCACTTCCGAACGAATTATCGAAAGAGCTTCAGAACCTATTCATTCGAGTGTTTCGACGACGATTGCACCGTTTGGGCGCCCCACACACGCCAGGCACATGCCGCTGTCGCGCTCGGCCTCGCTCAGGCACGTCGGCCCGTCGTAGACCACCTCGCCGTCGATCAACTGCAGGGCACACGCCGCGCAGCCGCCCACCGTACAGCTAAAATCCAGGTCGAATCCGGCCTCCAGGCCTGCCTGCAGGATCGTCTGGCCGGCGCGCACCACGATCTGGGCGTCGTGGTCGGCAAAATAGACGGTTGCCTCGCCGCTGGATTGGCGCGGCTGGAACGAAGTCGGGCGCGGCGGCGAGGAGCGCCCGTGGTCGTATACGCCGGGATCGGTCAATGCTCCGATACGTGCGACCGGCCGGCGTGGCACGCTCACCGCCGTGGCTACGTCGATGACGTCCTGGCGCAGACGCCGAAGTCGCCTTCGGACTGGTGCGGGAAAGAGTTGCGATACGCCCATGACGGCCTCCGGGCCGGTGTTGGTCGACGCTCGAGTGGTGCTGCTGTCCTTATTTCAACATATGTGGGAATAGTAATCCAATATGCGTTGGAATCAAGGGTGGGGGTACGGCAGGGGTTCGGGGGTTCGGGGGTCCGGGGGTCCGGGGGTCCAGGAACAGCGTAACGGCAGGGGTTCGGGGTTCGGGGTTTACAGGGGCGCGTTGGGGCCATATTTGTTGATTCGTGCTTAGGAAGTCGGACCGAGCCTCGGCGAGATGATTTTTTCGGCATCGTAGCCGGTAAAATCAGCCGGCGATGGCGACGGGAGACTTTTTACTCACGAATCTTTGTTGAGAGAGCCGTAAACCGAGACACTGAGAAGCCATGTCGACGAAACCAAAGAAAGCCACGCGCGCCAACGGACGAGCCACCCAGGAGCGTATCCTGGAGGAGGCGACGCGCCATTTTGCCGATACCGGCTATGAGGCGACGTCGCTGAGGCAGATTGCCCAATCGGCCGAGATCGACTCGGCGACGCTGAAATATCATTTCGGGGACAAGCCCAACTTATTCGGTGAGGTCTACCGGCGCGGGCACGAGCACTTTCTGGGCGTCCTCGACCCGTTGTTGCGCAGGCTGCATCGGGTCGACGGGCGCGACGGGTTGCGCGAGGTCCTCGAGGATTTCGTGGTCGATATGCACGACTTCGTCGAGGAGAACCTGCCGTTTGTACGCCTGACGCTTTATCGCATGCTCGAGGATTCCGAGGACGTCATCGCGCTGGAGGAAGAGCTGCAGACGGTGGCGCTGACCACCCTCGAGAAGACCTTCAATGAGCTCATCGAGCGCGATATCGTGCGCGACGTCGACGCCCGCGCCTTTGTTGTCTTCATCGTCTCGACATTTAGCATCTGGCACGTGACCGGGCGGGTGAAGTCGCGCTGGCTGGGCGCTCCGTCGCTCGACAGCGCCGACGGCCGGGCGCGCTCGGTGGACTTTTTCATCGATCTTGTCGAGACTTACTTGCTCGGACAGGCAACTTCGCCAAGTTTTTCGGCATAGAGCGGCTCGGGCGTTCGTTGAATCGACCAGCCCCACACGAGAAGACGCTTTATTCGACATTTTTGGAATCCACAGGAAGAATCCGCATGTCAGCACAACCCACTGCCTCAAAGAGTCGCAAGCGAACGTTTACTGAATATCTCTATATGGCGCGATTCGCGACGATCCACCTGGTCTGCGCGGCCGCGATCTGGACCGGCGTGAGCTTCGAGGCGCTGCTTATCTGCGCCGGGCTGTACGCGTTGCGTATGTTTGCGATCACCGCCGGCTACCACCGCTATTTTGCCCATCGCACCTACAAAATGGGGCGCGTCATGCAGTTCATTATGGCGTTTTTGTCGGAGTCGTCGATGCAAAAGGGCGTGCTGTGGTGGGCGTCGCATCACCGCCACCACCACAAATACTCCGACCAGCCCGAGGACGTCCATTCCGCCAAGCAAGACGGCTTCTGGCACTCCCATGTCGGCTGGATTTTTCAGGAGCGCTGGGCCGACACCGACGAGGACCGCATCAAAGACCTGATGCGCTTCCCGGAGCTGGTCTGGATCGACAAATACCACTGGGTGCCGCCGACGGTCATGGGCATCGCGACCTATTTCTTTGGCCAGTGGATCGGCATCGGCGGCTGGCAAGCGGTCGTGGTGGGCTTTTTCTGGAGCACGGTTCTGGTCTTCCACGCCACCTTCTGCATCAACTCGCTGGCGCACGTCATCGGCAAGCGCCGCTACGACACCACCGACGAGAGCAAGAATCACTGGCTGCTCGCCCTGATTACCTTCGGAGAGGGCTGGCATAACAACCACCATCACTATCAGGCCTCGGCCAACCAGGGGTGGAAATGGTGGGAGTTCGATATCACCTTTTATATTCTCAAGGTGATGAGCTGGGTGGGATTGGTCAGTGATCTTCGCACCGCGCCGGCGCACGTCATCGAGGACCGGCCGCACCCGAAGGTCGTGGCCCGCCGCCAGGCCCGAAAAGAGCAAGCACGCCAAGAGCGCGCCGCCGCTGCTCCCAGCGCCATCGAGAAGGCCAAAGAGGACGCCTCGCGCTGGCTCGACGAGCTCGGCGAGGCTGCTCATTGCCGCTATGTCGAGATGAGCGAGGTCGCCTCGCGCACTGTCGAGGAGGTCTTCAGCAGCGCGCAAAAGGCTCAAGAGAGTGCCACCAGCCGGTTTGACGAGTTCAGCGAGGCGGCGCATTGCCGCGCGGTCGAGATGAGCGCGGCGGCCTCGGCCAAGGTCGACGAGATCAAGCTCGGCGCCGAGAGCGCCCAGCAGACTGCCGCCCGAAAGGTCGACGAATTCGCCCGCTCCCTCCAGAAGGAGCCGAGCCCCGAACTCGGCTAATTCTATTGATTGAGCTCGTTTTGGAGAGCGGCTTCGAGTTCGGCGTATTCGAATTCGAAGCCGCTTTCTTGTAGGCGCCTGGGTACGGCGCGTGTGCCGCTGAGCAGCAGCTCTTTGGCCATCTGGCCGCCGCCCAATTTGACCATGAAGGTGGGCAGGTCGAAGAGCGCGGGCCGGCCGAGCACGCGGGCCAGTGTCTTTGTAAATACCTCGTTGGTCACCGGGTTTGGCGAGGTCAGGTTGATGGGGCCGGCCAATTCGGTGTCGTCGACCAGAAAGCGCATCGCGCGGGCCACATCACGATGGCTTACCCAGCTCATATATTGGTCGCCGCTGCCCACTTGGCCTCCCAGGCCGAATTTAAACGGCTTCAGCATCAGGCTCAGCGCTCCCCCATCCTTGGATAAGACCGCGCCCATGCGGGTATTGAGCGTGCGGATCCCGGCGTCGGCCGCCGGCTGGCAGGCGGCCTCCCAGACCTGGCAGACCTCGGCCAAAAAGGTGTCGCCGGGAGGTGAGGTCTCGTCGACCTCCTGGCTGCCGGCGTCGCCGTAAAAATCGACCCCGGAGGCCGAGATGAACGTCGAGGGTGGGCGATCGAGACCGGCGATCGTCTTGGCAATAAGCCCGGTGCCCTGGGCCCTGCTCGCCAGGATCTTTTGCTTTTTGTTCTCCGTCCACAGCCCGAAGATATTCTCCCCGGCCAGGTGAATGACCACGTCGACGCCCTCGAGCTTGTCGGCCTCGATCTGGCCGTCGGTGGGGCTCCACTGCACGTCGAGCTCGGTGTCCGGCCGGCTTCGGCTGACCTTCTGGATAGTATAGCCGTCGGCGCGAAACGCCTCGCTGAGCGCGCCGCCGATGAGCCCGGTGGCCCCGGTGATGGCGATGCGCCTGGCGTCGTCTTGGGCGGTCTCTGGAGTCGTCATGGTGGCTTGTCGTTTCTAGACGTTGGACTGAGAGAATTTAAACGCGCCTGGCGATTAATTCGAGCCGAAGAGCTTGGTCTTGGCGGCGACCACCGCCTTGCAGCTCGACGCCTCATCGAGGCGCTTCATATGAAATTTATTTCTCGAGGCGTCCGGATGGGCCTGGCTGTCGGGCGGGTCGCCCAAAAAGATGCTCGTGGAGTCGATCACCGATTGCTCCTGTTTCCAGCGTACCCGGCCCTGGACCTGATCGCCGTCGAGCGTGCCGACCAGCCGGTCCATGCCACGGTGGACCAGGTAGAGCTCACCGTCGATCATGCCCCGAACGCGCACGGTCATCCCGGGGTGGCCGTCCTTGTCGTGATCGTAGACGCGCGGGTCCTCGGCGTCGCTGGGCAGATATTCTTCCCGGGGCTGGCGCAGTCGAGCGCCGAGTACTTCGACCCGCTCGGGCACCACCAACTTGAAGCCGCCGTCTTGTTCGACCAGCGAGGCCGGGCGTTGGACCTTTCCGATGGCGGCGATGAACCGGTCCGGTATCTCGGTGCGGATCACCGACACCGAGCTATTCACGTCGATGGAGCAGGTCCGGCTGGTCAGCTCGAGGTCGGCGCCGTCCTGGTGGATCTCGAGGAGCTGCAGCGAGACCGTGCGCGAGGTCACGTCTCCGATGATCGGCACGTCGGAGAGGGTGGTGGTGACCACCTTTTGAGCCCACAGCCCGCTGACGTCGGGCAGATCGTCGGCCTCCTGGTCGCCATCCTGGGCCACTGTCCCTGCCGGCGTAGTGAGCAGCAGCATGACGAACAGAATCTGGAGGTGACGCATCCCGGGCTCCTCAGAAATAAAGCGACTGCATATAGATTCGCGCGAAACCATTCGACATTTACTGGTCCAAGCTGGGCCTCGGAGAAAGGCAACCTCGAGCCCCAAGCCCCAAGCCTCCAACCCCTAAGAACGGCCTTCGCGTGCGATTCTGCGCGCCCAGTCGTAGAGCTCGTTCCAGCGATCCAGGTGAATCTCGGGGCCGACCGCCTCAGGCCGGCCCGAGCCGCCGACGACCAACAGGACCTCGCTGTCCATCTCGGCGGCCAGCGCGTCGAGCATCTGACGGGCCTGAGCGCGGTCGTAGGCTCTGGAGACGCTGATCAGCACGGCCGCCGATCGCTGTTGGGCGGCCGCGGCGCTGATCTCGTCGAGCGGCGTATTCGCCCCCAAGAAGGATATCTCGCAGCCCGCTAGTGCAATAATAACCGCGGCCATATGCAATCCGAGGCAATGTTGCTCTCCCGGGAGGTTGGCCATGACCACCATCGCACCGGTGGCGCGGTCGCTCAGCGGCCTCCACTGGCGAGTCAAGAAGTCGCGCAGCCGCTCGCTGGTGAAGTGCTCGTGGGAGACGTTGAGCCTTCCGCTTGCCCAGGCTTCTCCCAAAGCGGTCAGAAACGGCCCGACGCGCCCCTCCAAAAAGCGCACCCCGCCGAGCCGGTTCCACGCGCGGTACAGATGCGTCTCCAGAGCGTCGCCGTCGAAGCGGGCGGCCGCGTCGAGCCAGGTGTCGATCCACTCTTGGTCGTCGGCCGGGATCTGCTCCGAGATAGTCGGCTGCGCGGCAGACTTCGGCGCCTGGACCTGCCTGCCGGCCTGGCTGGTCGCCAGCAGCTCGCGCAATTTGCCGATGTCCTCGCCGACCACATTCGACGGGCGATGGCCGGCGTCGAGCGCCTCGGAGATAAGCCGGAGCTGATGGACCGTCTGCATGGGATAGACCCGATGGCCCGCCGAATTGCGTTCGGGATCGGGAAAGCCGTAGCGGCGCTCCCAGGTTCGGATGGTCTCACGAGGGATTCCCGTCGCTTTGGAGACGGCGCCGATGCTCAACGTCGCTCTGTCCGGAGAGTCTCCGCTCATTCAAGATTCCTTGTGTGGGTCCGGTGTGTGCAACCGGTTCGACCGTTCGCGGGTTTGGGTGGACGGCGGCGCTCTTTTTTGTCTGGCATGATGCCCTACGGCCGCCCTGCACACTAAGACGCAAAACGGGAGCCCATAGATACACGGGCTCCCGTTTGCGATGGGGATGAATACCTTTTGAACAGGTTGTGATCAAGCAGGCAAAACTCAGGCAGTCTGCGCCAAATAGTTGCGCTCGATCTGCTCGCGCAGGCTGATTCGCAGCCTGTGCAGCCGGGTCTTGACCGCGCCCTCGGTGAGGTCGAGCTGCTCGGCGACCTTCTCTCTGTCCCGGCCGTTCCACTCCAGATCGAGGTACACCACTTTGTTGTCGTCGTTGCACTCGTCGAGGAAGCCGGCGATCTCGGCGAGGATCTGCTTGCCGGCCAGATGCTCGTCGGGTCGCTCGTCGAAGTCGCCCTCGTCCTCCCGGCGCCGCAGCGCAAAGAGGGTGTCGTCCTCGACCGGGACCGGGTGGCGCTTGTATTTGCGAGTCTTCATGCGCGCTTCATTGACGGCGATGCGATAGATCCAACTCCACAATGCGCTGTTGCCGCGGAAGGTGTCGATCTTGTCGCATACCTTCAACAGGACATCCTGGGTGACCTCTTCGGCGTCCCATCGGTCCCGAACCCGAGTGACCACCACCGAAAAGATCCGGCCGCGATACTCTTCGCAGAAATGTTGAATGGCTTTGACTTCGCCGGCGAGCAATCCCTGAATCAGTCTCTGTTCGTTCATCGTCTCGTCTCCTTTTTGGTGTGCCTGCTTGGTGTGCCTGCCAAGGTCCATCGTGATTATGAACAAGAAGTGAACAGGGTCAAGGGTGTCATGAATAATAAATGAACACCCATCGAAAAGTGAACTGAATAGGGGCTGGTCAATTGTTTGGGCGCTTGACGAAACGTCGGGCAGTCGGCATGCGTCTAAGTGTTAGAGACAAGCGCATGACCCCAAGACGAGGAGACCCGATGGGCAAGATGATCGAAGGTGAGTGGACGACCGAGTGGTACGGAAGTGACGAGGCAGGCCGCTTCGAGCGCGAGGATACGGTTTTTCACGGTCGAGTGACCGCGGACGGCTCCAGCGGCCACCCGGCGGAGTCGGGCCGCTACCACCTTTACGTCTCCTGGGCCTGCCCGTGGGCGCACCGCACGCTGATCGCGCGTGCCATGCTCGGCCTCCAGGAGCATATCTCGATCTCGGCTGTCCACTGGTTTATGAGCGACGAGGGCTGGGAGTTTCGCGAGGACGATCCGGACGTCATCCCGGACACGGTCAACGGGGTCTATTATCTGCGCGAGATCTACAAAAGGGCCGCCGACGACTACACCGGCCGAGTGACCGTGCCGGTGTTGTGGGACAAGGAAGAGCAGACCATCGTCAACAACGAGTCGCGCGAGATCTTGCGCATGCTCACCACCGAGTTTGGCGAGTTGTGCGCCGACGACGCACCGCAGTTGTATTCGGAGGAGTTGCACGATGAGATCGAGCACGTCATCGACGCCATCTACGAGCCGATCAACAACGGCGTGTACAGCGCAGGCTTTGCCGACTCACAGCAGGCTTACGACGAGGCGGTCGACAGGCTCTTCAAGTCGCTGGCTCACTGGGACGACGTGCTCGCCGACCAGCGGTTCTTATGCGGCTCGCAGATGACCGAGGCGGATATCTGCATGTTCACCACGCTGCTCCGCTTCGACCCGGTCTACTGCACCCACTTCAAGTGCAACCGCCACCGGCTGACCCACTACGACAATCTGTGGAACTACACCAAAGAGATCTACCAGATGCCGGGCGTGGCCGAGACGTGTAACCTGCGCCACATCAAAAACCACTATTATCAGAGCCACGAGATGGTCAACCCGAAGCGGATCGTCCCGCAGGGCTTCGACGTCGACTACGCCGCCGAGCATAATAGGGATAGGCTTGGGGCGTGAGGCGTGAGGCTTGGGGAAAAGCTTATCTACCGCCTTTGCGCAAGTCTGTCGTTCCTCAAGCCCGCCGTCACGCCTTTCGCACGAAGACCGTCGAGCCCTGGGTGGCGTCGAAGTAGCGCGCAGCGCTGCCGTCACGCACGCCGATCTCGAGCTGGCCGGCGCTGCCGAAATAGGCCAGCGGCCGGCCCTTGGGCACGCTCGAGAAGGTGGGCTGCAGGCGGAGCCGGGTGTCGCGAAATTCGATGGACGGCGCATGGTCGTCGAGCCAGCCGTTCAACTCGTCGTCGCTCAAATTGGTGATCAGGTTGCCGAACCGATCGACGTGGATGACGTGGCACTCCACGCGACTCTGGTGCAGAAACGCGCTGGTCGGCGCCAGCCCCTCCAGCTCGCTCGGATCCAGTTCATCGCCCAGCGACTCGAGCTGCGCACCCGCAGCCAGGTGGCCGGCCGCCGGTGCGAAGATATCTCGGCCGTGGAAAGTCGAGCTGACCTGCTCGAGGTGGAAGTCGGGGTTGTTCAGCTCGACGACCTTTTGGGCCGGCGACTTTTTGAGCACCATATCGAAGAGGCCGTTGTCCGGCCCCACGCAGATAAACGAGCCGGTGTCGATGGCGACTGCCTTTCGGCCGCCTCCCACCCCCGGGTCGATCACGGCCGTCAGGATCGTCCCTTCTTTGAGATAGGGCACCGCGCTCGACAATTGATAAGCCCCCGAGACCAGGCTTTGAGGGGGCACGTTGTGGCATAGATCGATGATCTGTGCGCGTGGACACAGCCTGCTGATCACGCACTTCATGATGCCGACGTAGTTGTCCTGGAGTCCGAAGTCCGTCAGCAGGGCTATGGTGGGATGGCTCATGATCATGGCTCTCCGTCACTGAGACCGGTGCAATTGAGGCTAAAATGCCGAGTCGGTGGCTCTTCGAGCGCGGGTCGAAGATAGGAACGCTCGCCGTCAGTGGCCAGTCCAACAGGCCAATACACCCCTCCCGGCGCTCCCTTTTCCGCAGCGGCGAACAACACCGTTTCCAAATATACGCCAGTTCTGGCATGATCACGGCCGTCGCGTTCCAATTCAATGATACTTGTACGAGGTAGGATGATGGAGTCTCGTTCGGCCGTGCGCCGCAATATCGACCGCTTTTTTATGCTAGTATTGTGCACGGCGCTGGCCGGCGCCGCCGCCTGCTCGGATGATCCGGACGGCGGTGGCAATAATTCTGAGCCGACCGATACCGGCCCCGACGCGGTGCGCGATAGCGGGCCGGACGCCGAAGAGAAAGATGCGGCCGACGCGGCTGACGCAACCGGCGATGCCGACGCCGAGCCCGACGCCTCCGAGCCCTACGACCAGCCTAACTGCGATTCGCTGCAGCCCGCGCGCTGCGAGTTTCCCTGGCCGTCGAACCTCTTTTTGCGCCCCGACGAGCAGCGCACCACCGGCTATACGCTGAACTTCGGCGCCGAGACGCTGCCGGTCGTAGAAGATGGCCCCAGCACGGGCACGCTGACCGAGCCCGACCCGTATCGCCGCCTGGACGGCTATGAGGTGGGCACCCCGCTGATGGTGCTATTCCCCGACGTGGACACCGCCGATATGGCCGGTGAGCTGAGCATCGAACGCTCGGTGGAGGCCGACTCGCCCATCGTGTGGCTCGAGGTCGACGACAACGGCGACGTCGTGCGCCGCATCCCCCATTTTGCCGAGCTCGACATGCGCGCAGGCTCCGGCGACGAGCAGATCCTCTTTGTGCGCCCGGCGGTGATCCTCGACGAGGGGATGCGCTATGTGGTCGCCTTCCGCGATCTGCAGGACACCACCGGCAGCGACATCGAGCCCAGCGAGGCGTTCGCCAAACTTCGAGACGGCGACACCGCAGGCGACGACGAGCTCGAAGGCCGCCAGGCGCGCTTCGACGAGATCTTCGACATCCTCGAAGGCGAGGGCGTCCAACGCGACGAGCTGACCCTGGCCTGGGACTTCGTGACCGCCAGCAGCGACGCGCTCCACGGGCCGATGCTGCATATGCGCGACCGCGGCTTCGAGATCACCGGCGAGGACGGACCAACCCTGGATAACGTCGAGGTCACTGAACATACCGAGCAGGACCACGACCATTGGTGGCTCCAGATCGAGGGCACCTTCGAGTCGCCGCGGTTTATGAAAGACAAGACCATCGGCGGCCAGACCGGCGCGGTGTTCAACGTGGGCGAGGACGGCTTGCCCGAGGCCAACGGCACCCACGAGCAAAAGTTCTGGTTATACGTGCCCCACAGCGCAAAAGACGGCAGTGACCACGGCCTGATCCAATACGGCCACGGCCTCTTGGGCGCCGGCAGCCAGACCGGCGGCAGCTTCAACGGCAAGATCGCCAACGACCACAAATTCATCTTCTTCGGCACCAGCCTCGCCGGCATGAGCGACGAGGATCAGACCAACGCGATGCTGGCGGTGCAAAACCTCAACGCCTTCCCATTTTTGGCCGACCGGCTCCACCAGGGCATGCTCGAATTTCTGCTGCTCGCCCGCTCGATGCGCGAGCGGCTGCCCGCCCACGACGAGTTGACCTCGCGCGATATCAGCGTCGACCCCGACGAGCTGTTCTACTCGGGCATCTCACAGGGCGGGATCTTCGGCGGCACCTATATGGCGCTGTCGACCGACGTCACCTATGGGCACCTGGGCGTGCCGGGCAATAATTACTCGACGCTGCTGCACCGCTCGGTCGACTTCGATCCGTTCTTCACGGTGATGAAGAACTCGTATACCAGTCCGGTCAGCCAGGCGATCGCGCTGTCGACCATCCAGCTCCTGTGGAGCCAGACCGATCCGTCGAGCTACCTGCGCCACATCACCGCCGAGCCCTTCGAGGACAACGACCCTCACTACGCGCTGTTCGCCCCGGCCAAGGGCGACTGGCAGGTCTCGGTGATGACCAACGAGATCGCCGCCCGAAGCGACATCGACATCGCGCTGATGGAAGATTACGACGACGAGCGCGACGTCGCCCTGGTCGAAGAGCAGGCCTATCCGTACACCGGCTCGGGCGTGGTGCTCTACGACTTCGGCAACCCTTGGCCCGATCCCGGCAATATGCCGCCCGACGACGAGCTGGGCGACCCGCACGGTGATCCGCGCCAGGAAGACCACCACAACGAGCAGATGATCCACTTCTTCCGCAATGGCGGCGAGATCATCGACGTCTGTGGTGGTGACGGGTGCCATCCGGATTGAATCAAGGCGCCGTTTTTCAGGCGCCGCGCTGAGCGCTGTTTAGCGAAGCCTTTTTAGCCGGGGGGGCTCGAGGCGATAGCCGAGAGCTTACCCCCGGATCGCAGCGGCGCCTTGCAAAGCCTCGCAACCTCCCACTATTGCACTGCATCGCCGGCTCTCCTACAGTCTGGCGGTGTACGTTCCTGAATTTGCGCCGATCTATGCGCGCATAGCCATACCGAGAGTCCCATTCCCATGAAGAAGACTACGTTGAAGCAGCTTCGCGACGAGGCCCAAGAGATCTACGGGGAGTACGGCGCCCGTTTTGCCGGCAAGCCGCGGGCGACCCGCGACATCAGCGCCCTCGAGTCGATCATCGAGCGGCTCGAGGGCGTGGTCAAACGCGCCCGGCAGCTCAAAAACGGCGGCCAGAACCCGGCGCTGTCCTCGTTTCTCGAGCAGGCCTTGGACAACCTTCAGACCTACGATCGCGAGCGGGACAATATCGCCGAGGTTCAGGCCCAGGGGCCGGCGGTCGTCGAAGGCAGCCAGTTGGCGACCTGGGCCAATTTGCTCTTCGGTCAGTATTTCAGGCATTTTGCAGGGAAGAGCAGAGCGACGCGCGACCTGGGGTTGCTCAACGAGATCATCAGCGAGCTGGAGTTGATCCAATCGCAGATGAAGCGGCTGGCCGCTGAGACCGGCGTCGAGTCGGTTTCCGCAGACCTGGGCACCGTCGACCAGAACCTCGAGCTATACCGCGACGAGCGTGACAATATCCTCGCTGCGCGCAAAGACGGCACGCTCGAGCAGCAGGCGAGTTATTTGGCGCTGGTCGCAAACGAGCAATTCGGCGTCTACAACTTCCACTTCGGCGGCCGGCCACGCGTCTCGCGCAGGCCCGGGCTTTTGCATCGGGTCATCGCCAATCTCGAGTCGATTCGCCACGAGATGGTCGAGATCGAAGAGAAAGGCTTCGCCTCCGAGCAAAACCGCAATAATATCGAGCTGATCGCATCGCAGATCGAGACGTATCGCGACGAGTTCGACCAGGTCCAGCAGGCCAAGCGCCAGACCCCTCCCGACGAGATGGTCGGTGCGCTGGGCCGGGCGGCCAACCAGGCGATGGCTCAATACTCCGAGCACTTCGCCGGCCGAGACCGCGCCAGCCGCGATCTCGAGCTGCTCTCGCGCATCTGCGACGAGCTGCTCGACATGGGCCGACAGATGCGCGAGCTGGAGGGCATGATCGAAAGTCAGGCCAACGAGCGCAATCTGAACATTGTCTTGGACAACGTTCTGCTCTATCAAGACGAGTATGAGCAAATTAGAGAAGTCCACGGTTGATGCGAGAGCACAGGCGCCTTTGGGGGCATCTATGTGGAAGCACGCCGTGTCGAAAGGGAGATGATGATGGGCATTCAGAGCGTCGAGAGGATTTTAGGCACGGGCGCAGCGCGCACGTTGGGCATCTTGATGCTGGCGGTCACGCTGGCGGCCTGCGGCGGTGACGATCCCGCCGAGGATGATAATAGCGTCACCGTCCCGGGCGACGACGCCGGTGATGTCAGCGCCGACGCCGATGCGGGCGATCAGCCCGACGGCGAGGTCGAGCCGGATGCCGAGACAGATGCCGACGGCGACACCGGACCCGATGGCGACACCGGACCGGCCGACGACGACCTCGACGGAGACGGCGTGCTCGACGACGAGGACAACTGTCCCGAAGACGCCAACCCCGAGCAGCTCGACCGCGACCGCGACGGCATCGGCGACGTCTGCGACCATTTCCCGTCGATTTATGACCCGGAAAACCCCGAGGAGTTCGACACGCTCGTCGAGGACGAAGACGATATCCCCAACGACAGCTCCTCGGCCGGTGAGGCCTACGACATCGAATTGCCGTTTCGGGTCGAGGGCAACGTCGGCGAGATCGAGGACGGCTCTTCCGATTGGGATTATTATAGCTTTACGACCACCGAGCCGACCCTGCTGTTGATCGACATCTCGGCGGACGGCGGCGATATGTGGCCCGGGGGCGTGGTTTTGGGCTATGAGGTCAGAAACGGCAACGTGTCGCGTTTTGCGCTCGGCGACGAGACAGGCGGCGGCCACTACCGAGAGGTATTCCTGCCGGTGCCGGGTAAGTATAGCCTGATCGTGACCGACGCGCGCAATATGATGAGCACCCCGGACGTCGGCGGCGAGGACTTCGACTACGTGGCCAGCGTCAGCCAGGTGCCGTTTCCGCAGGTCGAGGAAGTCTCCCTCCCCACCGCGCCCATCGAGCGCGATGTCGACCGCGGCGTGCATGTCTACGAGATCGATCCGAGTGAGCTCGACGCGCTGGAGGTCACCTCCGCCGGTGATGCCCGCAACGACAACTCCTTCATCCTGCCGATGATCACCCTCTACGATCCCGACGACAATCGCTCCCTCTCGTTCACCTCGCCCGAGCAGACCTCTGACAGCGCCATCGTCGAGTTGACCACTAAAATTGGCGAGCGCGATCGGGTCTGGGTGATCGAGGACTTCTGGCAGCGGCTGGGCGTCAACAGGACCCTGCTCGAGGTCAACACCACCACCGTCGATTCGGAATTCGAGACCTTCAGCGAGCCGCAAGACGAGCGCTTCAGCGAACTCATCTGGTTGCAGCCGGACATGACCGTCGAGGGGACCATCGGCCCGCCTCGCACGGTCAGCGGCACCCAGCTCGCCGCCGACACCGACTACTTTTTGGCCACCACCAAGCAGGGCACGCTGCTGACCTTTACGGTCAACCCGCTCGACAGCAGCGTGATGCAGCCCGACGTCGAGCTGGGCTATTTATACGAGAGTCAGGGCAGCAGCCAATTCTATTGGATGGACAGCGCGCCAGTCGCCGATGAGCCCGGCGACCCGACCAGCCTGTCGGTATTCGTCAACAGCGGCAACGTCGGTGAGGTGGCGCTTCAAGTCCAGCACGCCCCCAACGTCAACGCCGAGTCGCCCGAGGGCGGCCCGGGCTTCGAATACGAAGTTTCGATGTTCGCCAGCGAGCCCGAGATCGACGACCTCGGCACGCTGCCCGTGACAACCAGCGGGGTCTTCGACACCGACGGAGAGACCGACTTTTATAGCTTCCAGGCCGACGAAGGCCAGCGCATCAACCTGAGGGTCGCCCAGGACGGCTTCTTCGGCCCGACGTCCATCTACGACCGCGACACCTTCGCGACCCTGGCGTCGACCTATTCGGAGCGACTGGGCTTCGTCGCGCCGCATACCGGCGAGTTCGTGGTGCACCTCGCCCCCTATAGCGACGACCGCGATCCGAGCTTCACCTACGATCTGGGCGTCGAGGAGGTGACGGCCACCGATATGGGCACGCTGCCGGCCCAGCAGACCGGTGTGGTCGACAACGAGCCGTTCCCCACCTGGTATGAGATGAACGTTGTCGATGGGGCGGCCTACGAGGTCACCCTCGACGACCAGGATAACTTCGACGGCCGCATCCGAATCTACGACGGCGCTGATATGTCGCAGGTTCGCGGCGGCTCCGGCTCGGTTCGCTGGGTGTCGAGCATCGACGGTACGGTGCTCATCGAGGTGGCCGACCTCGATGACCTCGGCGACCCGAGCTATGATTTCTCCGTCGACGCCCAGGAGCTCAACGCCGATACGTTGACGCTGGATACCCCCGAGACCGGCCAACTGGCCGACGGCGGCGATCGGATCTACTATTCATTCCAGGCCCCCGAGGGCGCCATCGAAGCCCATGTCGAGCCGTCCGGCGGTTGGACGCCGGAGGTGACGCTGGTCAGCGCGAGCACCCTCAATCCGATCAGCAACGTCGAGGGCTTCGAAGGCGAGCTCTATCACGCCGAGAGCAACTCGGATGATTACGCGCTTCTGGTGGAGGCCGCCGACCCGAGCCTGACCGACCCGCTCGACTTCACCGTCGAGGTCACCGTCCACGACGCGGCCACGGGTATCGACGAGACCGAGCCCAACGACACCCTCGCCGAGGCCGAGCATATCGACCCGTTGCCGGGCATCTTCAACGGCTCGCTCGACGGCAATAACGGCGACGAAAACGACGTCTACACCGTCGATCTGGACGCCGGCCAGCGCGTCTGGGTGCTGAGCACCCGCCGCGGCAGCGGCAGTCTGTACTCGCTGCGCCCGGAGCTGGTCGTCTACGACCCACAGGGGGCCGAGATGACCAGCGACACCACCAGCGGCGAGGGTTATTTCCCGGCCATTTACGCCTTCGAGGCGACCGAGACAGGCACCTGGGAGATCCATCACCAACTGCGCTACGCCGACCGAGACGGGGACTATACCCTGTACGTATTCGCCTCCGACGCGCCATGAGACCTCCAATCGACGAGCCCTGATGGACTGGCAAGACATCTGCAAAGCCCGCCTTCCCGCGCTCCTCGAGCGCACCGATGAGCCCGATAGACTCGACGGGCTCGTCGAGCGACTCGAGGCATGTGTGGCCGAAGGCGGGCTTTCGATGTCTGAGGCAGATTTCGCGCTGAGCCAGTTGGCCGGGGCGGCCGAGCCGTGTCAGGCGCTGCTATATCTATTGCAGCTATGCGACAGCGACGAGGGGCCCGAGGTGCTCGGCGAGGAGGGCGCCCTGGAGACCTTTCTCATCCTCGCTGCCCAGGGCGACTACCCCGCGCGTATCATGCTTCGCCGCCCCGAGGAGCTCTCGTATCTGACCGGAGCCAGGCTCAACCAACTCGCCCGCGGTGTGGACTCGCTCAAAGGCGAGCTGCACGGGCGCATCGAGGCCGACGTCAACTCCGGCGCCGATCGCGAGGCGGCGACCTTCGCCCAGCTTCGCCGGCTGAAGCGGCGCGAGTCGCTTCGCATTTATCTACGCGAGATCGAGAATCTGAGCTCGGTGCGCCAGACCACCGCCGAGATCGCCGCGGTCGCCGAGGCCTGTCTCGACGTGGCCTGCGCCCAGGGCGCCCAGGTCCTGGGCGAGCCCGAGCTCGCCGATGAGTTTTGCGTCTTGGGGATGGGCAAGCTCGGCGGCCGAGAGCTCAACTTCAGCTCGGACGTCGATCTGATCTATATCTGCTCCGACAAGGCCGTGCGGGACGCCGCCACCAGGGAGTTCGTCGACGCGCTGGGGCGCTGGGTTACCCGCGCCATGGGCCACGTCAGCGCCGAGGGCTACGTCTTTCGGGTCGACCTTCGGTTGCGCCCGGAGGGAAGCCGCGGGCCGCTGGTCCACTCGCTCGAGGCGATGAACGACTACTATCTCAACTGGGGGCGCACCTGGGAGCGCAGCGCCATGCTCAAGGCGCGGCCGGTGGCGGGCAGGCGCGCGCTCGGAGAGCAGATGCTCGAGGCGCTCGAGCCGTTTATGTATCGGCGCTACCTGGACTTCGAGGTCATCGACGAGCTGCGCTCGATGAAGGAGCAGATCGACCGCAACGCCCACGTCTCTGCGGTCGTGGGGCTCGGCGACGAGGAAGTCCAAGAACCCGCCGCGCCTGCCGAGCCCGCCGAGCCGACTTCCTCGCTGAAGGCGCGTCTTCGCCGGAAGATGAAGCGCTCGGGGGCGACGAGCCGGTCGCCCTCCGGGCGCTCGACGCGGCTTCTTTCGGGGGCGTCGGTGCCGGCCGAGGCCACCCCTGAGAAGGTCGCTGAGGCGCCCGGCGAAGAACAATTACTCGCCGAGCAGCCCTCGGAGAGCCGGCTCGACAAGACCGGCTCTCCGTTTGGCTGGGACGTCAAAATCGGGGTGGGCGGCATTCGCGAGATCGAGTTTTTCGTCCAGGCGCTCCAGCTCATTCACTGCGGCATGCGGCCGGCGCTGCGGGTGCGGCGCACCCTCGACGCGCTCGACCGGCTGCTGTATTCGGGGCTGATCACCCACGAAGTTCACGCGGCGCTGGCCGACGCCTACGACCTCTTTCGCCGGGTCGAGCACCGCGTCCAGATGGAGCACGACCGCCAGGCGCACCGGCTTCCGGCCGACCGCGCCGGCTTCGAGCGGCTGGCCCGGCGCATGTTCAGGCAGCCCGATCGGCTCGAGGACGAGCTGACCGGCCACCGCAAGGCGGTCGCCGGCATGTTCGAGCGGCTCTTTACCGAGTCCGCCCAGACCCCCGAGGAGCCGACCGTGCGCGAATCGCAACCCTCGGAGCTGGCGACGGTGCTCGGCGTCCCTCCCGAGCGGCTCGAGGATGCGGCGGTGATCGACGCGCTGCGAAACCTCGGGTTTCGCCGGCCGCGCCAGGTCGCCGGCCAGATTCAGATGCTCCGCGAGAAGACCTACGGCCCCTTCGGCCGCCACGCGGGCACCCGCCAGAGCCAACTGAGCCGCTACGTCCTGCAGGCATGTGCCAGCGCGCCCAACCCCGATCAGGCGTTTAGTTATTGGTCGCGGCTGTCGACGGTGGTCGGCGACCGGCCCGGCGTCTTCGACATGCTCTTCGAGAACCCGCACGCCACACGCCTGCTCTTGCACGTATTCGGGTCGAGCAATTTTCTGGCCTCGATCGTCATGCGCGAGCCCAACGTCATCGACTACCTCTTGGGCTCGGGCACGGTCGCGATTGTGCGCGAGCGCGACGAGATGAGCCGCGAGCTCGGCCGGCGCCTGTCGGGCATCACCGACCCGAGCCATCGACTCGGCCGGGTCCGCCGCTTCCACCAGGAGGAGGTGCTGCGCGTCGCGCTGCACGAGGTCGCCGGCACCGTCGATATCGGCCAGACCGTCCGCCAACTGTCCATGCTCGCCGAGGTGGTCCTCGAGGCGGTCCTCGCCGAGGTCTACGAGGCGCTCGTCGACGGGATGGGCCTGGATAAAGAGGCGCTGCCCGACTTTGACGAGCTTCCCTTCGTGGTGCTCGGGATGGGCAAGCTCGGCGGGCGCGAGCTGGCCTTCGGCAGCGATCTGGACGTGATCTTCGTCTACGAGGCCCGCCCGGAGATCGGCCTCGACCATCCATTTTTTGCGCGTCTGGCTCAGCGGCTGGTGCGCAACCTGACCTCGGTCAGCGCGCACGGAAAGCTCTACGAGGTCGACACCCGCCTGAGGCCGTCAGGCCGCCAGGGAACGCTCGTGGTGAGCCTGGATGCGTTTCGTGACTATCATCGCGAACGGGCCGACCTGTGGGAGCGACAGGCGATGATTCGGGCGCGGTCGCTGTCAGGCAATCGCAAATTGCGCTCCAAAGTGATGGAGCTTCGCGAGCAATTCGCCTTCGAGGCCGCCCCGCCCGACGACCTGGCGGCCAAAATGCGCGAGATGCGCGACAAGATCGCCGAGACGCTCGGCGGCGAGGGACGCGGCGTGGATATCAAGACCCATCCGGGCGGCATGGTCGATATCGAATTTCTGACCCAATACCTGCAGCTCGCTCACGCGGGGGAGCTCGGAGGCGGGCGCATGGGTGTTGGGCGAACAAGCGCCGCCGAGACGTTCGGCGAGCAGGTCGTCGACGGCCCCCGCAGCCAGAACACGATGCGCGCTCTGGCGCGCATGGCCCAGGCCGACGACGTCGGCCGCGTCGACCTCGGCGTCGACTGCGTCCAGCTCCTCGAGGACTACCGCACGCTGCGCCGCGTCGAAGCCAGGCTGCGCATGAGCGAGCAGCGCCCCACCAGCCGCCTGCCCGCCGACGACGAGGAACTCAGCGTGCTGGCGCGGCGCCTGGGCTACCAGGGCGCCGGCGCCCGCCAACAACTCGAGAGCGAGCTCGACACGCTCTTGGAGCGTGTTCAGGGGACCTTTGAGTCAATCATGCGGCCGCAGTAACCGGCTTGCGTGTCTACAATCCGCGCTCAACAACCCGAAGTGCTTCTATGGCCGAACTCAAATTGTAGTACCGCGCCGGCGTTCAGGCGCCCTAAATAGAGGGTTTTACAGAAGCCGAGCATCTTCGATTTGGGGCACAACAACCCGAAATGCTTCTATGGCCGAACTCGAATTGTAGTACCGCGCCGGCGTTCAGGCGCCCTAAATAGAGGGTTTTACAGAAGCCGAGCATCTTCTATTTGGGGCGACGTTAGACTGCAACGTCACAAACTACGATTTGGGTTAGATGCTAGAATCTTCACGGGTTGATGGGGGGGCGAGGCGAGGATCTTAGAGTCGCCGTCTAGAGCCCGTACACGCCTTTGGGGCGCGAGGCTCTTTCCTCGCCCCGCGGCCTCTGTGCCGCGGTAACATCGTGTCTGCAATGCCCGTTCGGGCCGCTCGCAGGAGACCACGCAGGCCGGGGGACGGAACACTTGAGCAGCTAGCCAAGGATGCCGCCTCTCCCTTCTCCTTTGCGACGCGCACAGCGCGACGGCATTTTAGAGAGTGGGGGGCTGGTGCTTGCCAGCAACGCTCTATCGACGCGAGCGGTCGAGTGGTCGAAGGCTTGTATAGTTTGCGCTGTTTTGGCAACTTGGCGAGAGACCATGTAACTTCAAGGGGCGTGCGGTTCGAGGATGAAAAAACACCCTCCAGTCAAAGAGAAAGGCGTTCTCGAGGTCGCCGCGGAATCGCCGCTGGCGCTAGCACTCGTCGCTCTCTTGTGGATGGGCGCATGTGGAGAAGACGACTCTGGTTCTGCTTGGGATATAGATGAACCTGATGCACAGGAGCGTTTCGAAGCGCTTCAAACAGGCATCTATGAACTCGAGCTCCAAACGCAGGTTGACGAGTGCGAGCCATCAATTATGGACGTTGCAAATTTCGCTTCAGATTGGCCCGTAGAAAAGGTGCCTGTGAACGTCAGGGAGATCGATTCGAACGAGTCCTCAAGCCCAACGAAAAGCATCGAACTTTCCACCCCCTCTCCACGGCATGGAGAGATCTTACCTTTGCGCAACAGAAGTTTTACCCCAGAAGACCTCGATGCTCCCGAGCCCCTCATCACTGAGCTGTGGGCTTTCGGCGGATGCTCTTCCCATCCTACTCACGTTCGGATCACCGGCGTGAGCAGGCTCGAAGTTGAATTCGTCGTCGAGTATGCAAACGCCCCGCACTGCACTCTTGGGCGATGGTCCCCACAAACCCCCTGCTCAGAGCGGTTCACTTTCGAGTTGACTCCAAACCAACTTTGTGACCCGGGTTGTGACGCAGCCGGCGACTATGAAATGACGGAAAAGGAAGGATTCCCGTATCTGCGCGCGATTGAAGAGTTCTTCGGTTGCGAATGTGACTGATTTCTTGCTCGCCGATCGAATACCGCAGCAGAAAAGAGTGCCACACACCCTACGAACCGTCACAACGCCTTTGGGGCGCGAGGCGCTGTCCTCGCCCCGCGGCCTCTGTGCCGCGGTAACAGCGTGTCTGCAATGCCCGTTCGGGCCGCTCGCAGGAGACCACGCAGGCCGGGGGACGGAGCACGGTGAACCCGCATAAACCCCCGGGGCGGCCAGGGACGGCACGCGACCCGTCCCGATTCGTGGGTAGAAGGTCGTCGGTTCTTTCGGGGTGCAGAAAAGAGTGCCACCCACCCTACGAACCGCGCGTCGTCATCTCCTGCATCGCGCTCAGCTGGGCTTGTCGCTGTTCATCGCTGCTGTCGGCCACATTGGACTGACGTCATCTTGGGGTCAGAGACAAAAAGCTTCTTTCTCTGACACCGAGTGGAGCTTTAAGGATTTAAGCGTCGGGTTGGGGCGCGTTCGTTTATGCGGCTTGACCGTGCTCCGTCGACGCCGGCCGCCGCTCCGTCGGCGCTGAACGTGGGCCATGCTGCGACCTCATGGACACGCTACGGCGGGAGACAGAGCTCCCGCGGCGAGGACGGAGCCTGCGCGCCCCAATCTTCATGTGCCGCGCGCCGCTGGGGCGGTTGCTCGACCTAACTGCGAAAAAGGTCCGCACCTCATTCATTGAGCGAACCTGAGTGGCTCCGACCCCCGCGAACCATTGACAGTATACCGCCCAAAAGCTAGCGATGTATCTAGCATTCGGACGTTGTCGGCTCTGTTGGCAGCGTCATCAGATTCAGCACAACGAGGTTCATCGTGGGTATCGAATCAGACAAAATTTGGATGGACGGGGAGTTGGTCGACTTCGACGACGCCCGCGTGCACGTGCTCACGCACACGCTCCACTACGGCCTGGGCGCCTTCGAGGGCATCCGCTGCTACCAGCGCACCGACGGCAAGAGCGCCGTCTTTCGGCTCTCCGAGCATATCCGCCGGCTGATCGAGACCTGCAAGATCTGCACGATCGACGTGCCGTATACCCAGGAGCAGATCGAGCGCGCGTGTCTCGATACGATCAAGGCCAACGGCTTCGACGACTGCTACCTGCGCCCGGTCGTCTACCTCGGCCACGGCCAGATGGGCCTATCCGCCACCAGCAACCAGGTCCACGTGACCATCGCGACCTGGAAGTGGGGCGCGTACCTGGGCGACGAGGGCCTGAGCAAGGGCATCCGAGCCAAGGTCGCCAGCTTCAACCGCCACCACGTCAACGCCTCGATGGTCAAAGGCAAGATCAACGGCCAATACGTCAACAGCATCCTGGCCAAGCGCGAGGTCATGCAGGCCGGCTACGACGAGGCGATCATGCTCGACACCGAGGGCTACGTCTCGGAGGCCTCCGGCGAGAATATCTTCCTGGTCCACCGCGGCGAGATCTACACGACCCCCGGCGGCTCCTCGATCCTCGGCGGTATCACCCGCGACACGGTCATCACGCTCGCCGAAGAGCACAACTTGACCATCAAAGAGCAACGCTTCACCCGCGATATTCTGTACACCGCCGACGAGATCTTCATGACCGGCACGGCCGCCGAGATCACCCCGGTGCGCGAGGTCGACGATCGTACCATTGGCGACGGCAAGCCGGGCCGTGTCACCAAGGCGATCCAGAATGCCTACTTCGACCAGGTCAAAGGCAGCGCGACCGATCATCCCGAGTGGTTGACGGTGGTTGAGTGAGTTCGTGGGTTCTGCGCGGGGCTGGGGTCGTGTGTTGTTTGAGGCTGGGTTGCCATTTGTGACTGTTCTTGGTTCTTGGTTCTTGGTTCTTGTTCAACGAGACGGTTGTCCAGAGATCGAAGCGCCTTTTCAATGAGGAGTTGGCGAGTGCTCCGACCTCCGCAAGTCCTCCGTTCCATGCAGTACCAAGAACCAAGAACCAAGAACCAAGAACCAAGAACCAAGAACCAAAAACCAAGAACTTGATGTTCCGCCACGCGAGTTCAAGTTCTCGCAATGAATTTCGCTAAAACACTGATGTAACAACTTCAAACACACGGAGACGCTATGGCAACTGTCGACAAGATCGTGGACATCCTCGGAGACGAGGCCGACGAGCTGCTCAGCTACGAGTCGAATACTTTCCCGAAGGAAAATCTTTATCTGCCGGGGCCGGATTTCGTAGACCGGGTCTACACCCAGACCGACCGCAGTCCCCGGGTGCTCGCCAACCTGCAGCGCCTCTTCGACAACGGGCGATTGGGCGGCACCGGGTATCTGTCGATCCTGCCGGTCGACCAGGGCATCGAGCACTCCGCCGGGGCGTCTTTTGCGCCGAACCCGGAGTATTTCGACCCGGCCAATATCGTCGAGCTGGCCATCGAGGGCGGCTGCAACGCGGTGGCGTCGACCTTTGGCGTGCTCGGCTCGGTGTCGCGCAAATACGCCCACAAGATTCCGTTCGTGGTCAAGATCAACCACAACCAGTTGCTGACCTACCCCAACAATTACGACCAGGTCATGTTCGGCACGGTCGAAGAGGCCTTCGAGATGGGCGCGGCGGCCATCGGCGCGACCATCTACTTCGGCTCCGAGGAGTCCGACCGCCAGATCGTCGAGGTCAGCCGCGCGTTCTCGCGGGCCCACGAGCTCGGCATGGCGACCATCCTGTGGTGCTATACGCGCAACAAAGAAGGCTTCATCGTCGACGGCGAGGACTACCACGGCTCGGCCGACCTCACCGGTCAGGCCAACCACCTGGGCGTGACCATCCAGGCGGATATCATCAAGCAGAAGCAGGCGGTCAATAACGGCGGCTACAACGCCGTCAAAAACCCGGGCGGCAAGGACTTCGGCCGCACCGACGAGCGCGTCTACTCCGAGCTGACCAGCGACCACCCGATCGACCTGACCCGCTATCAGGTCGCCAACTGCTATATGGGCCGCGCCGGCCTCATCAACAGCGGCGGCTCCTCCGGCGAGAGCGACCTGCAGCAGGCGGTGCGCACCGCGGTCATCAACAAGCGCGCCGGCGGCACGGGCCTGATCTCGGGCCGCAAGGCCTTCCAGCGCCCGCGCGATGAGGGCATCAAGATCCTCAACGCCATCCAGGATGTGTATCTGAGCGAGCAGATTACGATCGCGTGAACTGCGTGAACGAGAGAGAGTAAGAGAGTGAGAAAGTAAGAAAGTTAGATACTGCAAAAACAAAGGCGCCCGACCCAGCGAACTCGCCGGGTCGGGCGCCTTTTTGCCTTTTGCCTTTTTGC